>JAFYWX010000002.1 GCA_017546445.1 Akkermansia sp.
ATATATTAGCCGCGATTTCTGCCACCCGCTCACTTCGTTCGGGGTTCTGATTCTTATTTACTCGTTACCCAGCGTTCCGCCGCTGACGCGGCTGCCGCTGGGCTAATGGCTGACACCCGCTGACGCGGGTTCTAAATTCCGCTCGCTGACGCGAGCCATCATCCCCACAAATCGCCATCTTTAGCGCATAAAGAGGGGGGCTGGCTCCAGAACGGTATTGATAATGCAGTTAGTTGTGAAATCTTTGGGACACATGTGCGGCACATGTGTCCCAAAGAATGCTGCGCCAAATGGGAGTTTGTCGGGCGGCTGTTTTTGTCGGAGCGAGGGACTTTAGTCCCTCATCGCTTGAGTTTTCGGGACTGAAGTCCCGTGCTCCGAAAGATTTGAGCCCCCGACAAATCGCCATCTTTAGCGCATAAAGGGGGGCTGGCTCCAGAACGGTGTTGATAATGCAGCCAATTGTGAAATCTCTGGGACACGTGTGGTTATGCCGCGATAGCGGAGAGATTGCGCTTGATTCAGGGCAGGGGATATGATAGTATTGCGCATATACGTTTTTCGCATCCACATGAATACGGAACTTCGCATTGTCATTGGTTCAGACCACAAGGGCGTGGATTTGAAGGAAGCCGCCATCGAAATTCTCCAGGGCTGGGGGTACCAGGTCGACGACATGGGCCCTGCAACCAAGGAGTCCTGCAACTACGCAGAATATGCCAATAAGGTATGCAAGCACATTGTGGACGGCCGCGCTGACCGTGGTCTTCTTATCTGCTTCACGGGCCTGGGTATGAGCATTGCAGCAAACCGCTGGCAGGGTATCCGCGCCACGCTGGCCCGTACTCCGCAGGAGGCTGCATTCTCCCGCCACCACAACAACTCCAACGTGCTTTGCATGGCTTCCGCATTCCTTTCTGCAGATGCCCTGGAGGAAGTGCTGCGTATCTGGCTGGACGCCGATTTCGAAGGCGGCCGCCACATTAACCGTCTCCTGGTGGGTTCCGGTTCTCCGCTGGCTGCCTCTGACCCCGAGCTTGCCGGCTACATTGAGGAGGAGCGTCAGCGCCAGAACAACAACATTGAGCTTATTGCATCCGAGAACTTCACGTCTCCCGCCGTCATGGAGGCTCAGGGTTCCTGCCTGACCAACAAGTACGCCGAAGGCTACCCCGCCAAGCGCTGGTACGGCGGCTGCGAGGTGGTGGACAAGGTGGAGCAGCTGGCTATTGACCGCGCCAAGGCCCTGTTCGGCTGCGATGCCGTGAATGTTCAGGCTCACTCCGGTTCTTCCGCCAACCAGACGGTATACCACGCCTGCATCAACCCCGGCGACACCATTCTGACCATGGATCTGGCCTGCGGTGGTCACCTTTCCCACGGCTTCTTCGCCAACTTCTCCGGCAAGACCTACAAGGTGGAGCACTACGGCGTGGATCCCGAAACGGAGATGATTGACTACGACGCCCTGGAAGCCAAGGCAAAGGAAGTGAAGCCCGCTCTGATTCTTGCTGGTGCTTCCGCCTACTCCCGCACGATTGATTTCGCCCGCATCCGCCAGATTTGCGACGAGGTAGGCGCTATCATGTTCGTGGACATGGCTCACATTGCCGGTCTTGTGGCCGCTGGTGTGCATCCCTCCCCGGTTCCCTACGCTGACTTCGTGTCCACCACCACCCACAAGAGCCTTCGTGGCCCGCGTGGCGGTCTGGTGATGTGCAAGGAGCAGTGGGCCAAGAAGCTCGACAGCGCCACGTTCCCCGGCCTGCAGGGTGGCCCGCTCATGCATGTGATTGCTGCTAAGGCTGCCTGCCTTGGTGAGGCTCTCAAGCCTGAGTTCCGCGAGTATGCTCAGCAGATTGTGAAGAATGCCAAGGCCATGGCCGACAAGCTCAGCCAGCTGGGCTTCCGCATCGTGGCCGGTGGCACGGATAACCACTGCTTCCTGGTTGACCTGAGCGGCAAGGGCCTTAACGGCGCCGAGGCTCAGGTGGCTCTGGACAAGGTGGGTATCACCGTGAACAAGAACGCCATTCCCTACGACAAGGGCTCCACCTTCAAACCCAGTGGTATCCGCATCGGCACCCCCGCTGTGACCACCCGTGGCATGAAGGAGGACGATGTGCGCAAGGTTGCTGAATACATCGGCCGTTGCCTTGCCATCCTCGCTGCTCAGAAGGTATGCGAAACCCCCGGTGCTTACGATGAACTTCGCGCTGAGGTTTCTGCCTTCAATAAGAGCTTCCCGATGCCGTAAGCAAGGGATATTGCCCAAAGTGATTTACAGAAAGGGACTCCTGATGGAGTCCCTTTCTCGTTGCGACGCTGCGAATAAACGCAGTACCGGCCGGTGGATTCAGGTGCCTCGTAAGGGGGTATTTCCTCAGCCAAAGGCAGATTTCGATGCAGCTCATCAAGAGCTGCAATGCAGGTGAAATAAATTCCTGCGGGCCATAAGCCCGCACTATCTCTAAACAACTTACATTGCAGGGCTGAATGCCCTGCAGAGAAATTGCGGGCAGAGGCCCGCAATGAAATCCGCCACTATCGTGACGGTCTAAATCCGGTTATCACCGGTCTAAATTGCCCGGCTTCTGCCGGGCAGTGTTTCAGCCCCACAAATCGCCATCACGACAGGATTTAATCTTGCCAAACGAGGGGCTAAATGGCAGAATACGCCCATGGCTCATTACGGCAGATTTCTGGCAGTTTTACTTCTCGGCGCAGCCGCCTTTTTTGCAGGGTGTCAGCAGCAGGGGAGTAATACCTACCTCCGCACCCCCAAAGCCGTTCGTTTTCAGCCCGTTCGTACGCCGCTTGTGCAGCGCAGCATTTCCCGTATGGCCCGCGAGGTCAACATCAAGGTGCGTATCATGCCGTCGAATTCCCGCCAGCGTCGTGGGTCTCGCCGCCTGAATCCGGCCTTCATTACGATTCACAGTACTGCCAACCATTCACCTTCCTCCACGGCTATGCAGCACTCCCGTGCTCTTTGCCGCGGTGCCTTCACTAACAGAAGCTGGCATTTCACGGTGGATCAGTTCATGTGTGTGCAGAATCTGCCACTGCGCGAAAGCGGCTGGCATGCCGGAACGGCTGCCGGTAATCACAATTCCATTGGCATTGAAATGTGCGAATGCGAGAACCGCGGGCATAATCATTTCCGCACCTGGGACCGCGCCGCCAAGCTCACCGCTGTGCTGATGAAGCGCTATGGCATCAGCCTGCGCCGCGTGGTACCGCATTACCACTGGACCCGCAAGAACTGCCCGGCACCGCTGCTGACCAACGGCAAGCCCGGGCCCAAGTGGGCATGGTTCCACAGCCGTGTGGATTATTACTACCGCTGCATTAATCAAGGTAAATCGAGCCGCTGATGATGACCGGGCTGCAGCCTGATTCGCCTGTCACCCGGATTCCGGGCTTATCCACGCGGGACCAGCAGTTTTTGCAGGCTGCGGGTATAGAGAATGTACGGCAGCTGTTGCGCCGCTTACCCCGCCGCTATGAGGACCGCAGCTGTACCGTACCCATCCACCTGATTCAGGATGGCGATACCGTCTGCGCAAGGGTGCATGTATTCAGCGCCGGCTGGCGCTTTTCATACAAGCGTTATTTTGAAGTATCCGCCGGCACTGTGGATGACCCGCACGGCGCGCGTATCTATCTCCGCTGGTTCAATATGCCCTATGTGTCCAAATTGCTGGCCACCGGGATGAACCTTTCCATATACGGCAAGGCCCGCACTTATGGAGGCAAGATGACTATCGCCAACCCGGATTTCGAGGTGATGGATGATGAAGATGCCGGGCACCGCCTCGTGGAGGCGGCTATGGGCGGGACCCTGATGCCCCTTGCAGAGAAGAGCCCGGAGGCAACGCCCATTCACACCGGGCGCATTGTTCCCATCTACAAAGGCCTGCCGGGCATGGCTGCCAGAACATACCGCAGCATTGTGTGGAATGCACTGCAGCATCTGGCACCGGACCTGCCGGCTCCCGGCTATGATGTGGCCCCGGCATATCCCTACTGGCAAGCGGTGCGCGATATTCATTTCCCCGCGGCGGAGGACCTGCACCGCAAGGCCAGACTCCGGTTTGCTCTTGCTGAATGTTTTGAGCAGCAATTCCGCGTGGCCTGGCGCCGGCGCCGGGTGCAGGGACGGCCGGGGCAGGTGACTGCCACCTGCTCAGCCTATGTGGAGGAGCTGCTGGAGACGCTGCCGTTTTCGCTGACGCGTGCCCAGCTGCGCTGTGTGGAGGAAATCCGGCAGGATATGGCCTCGCCCCGCCAGATGAACCGTCTGTTGCAGGGCGATGTGGGCAGCGGTAAGACCCTGGTGGCGCTTTGTGCCATGCTGCTGGCTGTGGGCAGCGGCAAGATTGCCGCCATGATTGCTCCCACCCAGATTCTGGCAGAGCAGCATTACCGGAATTTCTGCAGATTGCTGAAGCATACCGATGTGAAGATATCGCTGCGCACGGCAGACCATGTGGATGATTCCGGGCTGGTGCTCGATGCCGGGGTGCAGGATGATTCACCGCGCATTATTGTAGGCACGCATGCCTTGCTGTATAAGAAGCACCGGCCGCACAACCTGGGCCTGGCCGTTATTGATGAGCAGCATAAATTCGGTGTGGAGCAGAGAGAGCAATTCATTGCCAGCGGGGTGAATCCGGATGTGCTGGTGATGACCGCCACGCCGATTCCCCGCACGCTTACGCTCACTCTGTATGGAGATCTGGAGGTCTCCATCATTGATGAATTACCCGCAAACCGTGGTGAGATTATCACAGCGCTCCGCAACCCGTCCAATATGAAGCGTATCATTGCCTTCATGGGCAAGGAAATGGATGCGGGACGCCAAATCTACATCGTATCCCCGCTGGTGGAAGAAAGCGAAACCAGGAAGCAGGCCAGCGCCACGGCAGAGATTAACCGATGGCGGGAAATGTTCCCGGAGCGCAGGGTCGGTTTGCTGCATGGTCGACTGAAGGCGGACGAAAAGGACACGGTGATGCAGGAATTCCAGAAGGGCAAGCTGGATATCCTGGTGGCCACCACGGTGGTGGAAGTGGGCGTGGATGTGCCGAATGCCAATATCATGATTATCAATGATGCGGACAGCTTCGGCCTTTCCCAGTTGCACCAGCTGCGCGGGCGCATTGGCCGCGGTGAGCACAAGAGTTACTGCATTCTGCTCAGCTCTGCCAAACCCGGTGAACCGGGACGCGACAAGCTGGAGGTGCTCTGCCGCACGCTCAATGGCTTTGAAATTGCAGAGGAGGATTTCAAATTGAGAGGGCCGGGCGATGTGCTCGGCACTGCCCAGAGTGGACTGGGTGCTGTGGAGTTCACGGAATGGCTGGGTGATATGCGCCTGATTCACCGCGCCAACAGGGAGGCCCATTCTATTCTGGACGCGGACCCGGAACTGAAGAAGCCGCAGCATGCTCCGCTGCGACTTCTGGTTAAGTTCGATGCTGAAGAGGGGATAACCTGCTGAGTTTAGCGCAACCAGGCCAGGAATTCCTTGTTACCCTCCATGCCGGTTATGGGTGAGTCTGCCACGCCGCACCATTCGCGGTGCAGGGTATTCACCACAAAGTCGTGAATCTTGTCCACGGCCTGCTGGTGCAGCTCCGGGTCGCGCACAATGCCGCCCGGGCCGATATCCTCGGGCTGCAGTTCAAACTGCGGCTTGATAAGCACCAGCAGATCCCCGCCTTCTTCCAGGCAATCATAGGCTGCCGGAAGAATCTTGGTCAGGGAGATGAAAGATACATCGCTGACGATAAGCTGCACTTTCTCGCCCAGGTCCGCAGGGGTCATGTAGCGTGCGTTAAATTGCTCCTTGACCACCACACGGGGGTCATTACGCAGCTTCCACACCAGCTGGTTGGTACCGACGTCTACTGCATGTACGCGGATTGCTCCGTTCTGCAGCAGGCAATCGGTAAACCCACCAGTGGATGAACCGATGTCGAGGCAGATTTTTCCCTCTGCCTTAACGGGGAAGGCCTGCAGGGCTCCCTCCAGCTTCAGTCCACCGCGGCTGACGTACCTGGGCTTGTTTTTCACGGTGATGGGCAGGGTATCATCCACCTTTGTGCCCGGTTTGGTGATAACCTGTCCCTTCACGCTGACCTCACCCGCCAGGATGAGGCGCTGTGCCTGTTCACGGGAATCACACAGTCCTTGCTGTGCTACCAGTACGTCTAACCGCTGCTTAGCCATATCAGGTATTTCTTCTTACATGCCGCGAGAGCGAAGCCCACGATTCTGTCCGGGCATCACCGGATAGCGGCGCTTCTCCTTCTGTTCCGTCTGATAGGGAGCAGTGGTGCGCGGCTGCTGCTGGCTGACCGCGGCTCTGGGGCGCACAACCGTAGCGGGCGCTGTGGAGGTGGCAACAGGCAGAACAGCAGGAGCGATAGAGACCGCCTGCGGCTGAGTTACAACTGGCTTTTTCGGTTCCTCCTTGGCAGGCGGCGTTACAGGTGCTGTAGTAACCGGCTGAACCTGGGTTGCAACGGCTTTTTTCGGGGCAGCTGCAACAGGCGGCGTTACAGGTGCGGGAGCCTCAGGCTGGGGCGTAACTTGCTTCTTCGGAGTTGTAATAACATACTGAGCTCCAGGTACAGTTTTCGTTTCAAATTCCTGACTCAGAGCAATCTCCGGCTTCTCGGCGACAGGTGCAGGAGCGGGTGTCGTTGTTGCTGGTTGCTGCTGAGTAGCGAGGGATTTTCTGGGAGCAGGAGTTGTCGTCTCGGGGAGCGGGGCGGGCTCTGGCTTTACAATCGGAGCTTCTGCAATCGGCATCGGGTCCGGTGCTGTTGTTACAGGCTGATTCTGGGAAACCAGGGGTTTCTTCGGTGTTGTAGTTGTCGTAGTAGTGGCAGGCTCTATGTCACGAGCCAGTGAAATAGGCGCTGCAGGAGCAGGGGCCTGTACCGGCTCAGCCGCAGGCTGAACATTGATTGCCTGAGCTGCAGGATAAGTTGTGTATATTACGCGGGCGCGCCCGGTTACCACATCCGTGGGCTCTGAGCAAGAGCAGGCCAGAATGCCAAGTGAAAGTAGATATAGATTTTTTTTCATGTTGTAAGTCTTTTGTCAGTTGATGAATGATGCGTGTGTGCCGGCCCAGCAGACCAGACCGTATACGGTGGTGATGATGCTCATGAAAATCAGCACAGAATCCGTAGCCAGACGCCCCTGGTGTTCCTTCGGGGTCGGCAGCAATGCACGGATGCTGATGAAAATGGACACGAGCCAGAGAAAGAAATTAAAATTCTGCCATCCCGGTGAAGTGAATATGTTTCTGAACTCCGGAGAGAGTACGCTCATTAAGTAATAACAGCAGGGCGGCAGAATCGAAAGAATGGCGAACTCCGGACGAAGTTTCTTGTTGGTGAACAGGCGTACCCACACAACGCCCCATAAAACGAGTGCAAGCACTACTGTGACCACAACACGCCAGATGCCGCCCAGCATGCCGGGCAGGGTGTTTAACGCTACCGTCAGGGGCGCTGCATAGTAGATGAAATGGAGCCGCTTCATATCAGCCTACCCATTTCCATGTAATCGGAACTTCAATATCCGGATGCAGGCTTCTCATGGCAGGGCTCCCCAGCACGCAATCCTCCAGCGCCTTCTTGTGCGGGTTGTCCTCAGGCAGCGGTACGGCGATTTCTGTCTCCACGCGGGCGATGCGACGCGGATTTGCGCTCATTACCTTACCGACGGTTATAACCGTGCCGCTCAGATTGAGCCCGTTATCCTCAGCGTAGATGCCCATGATGGTTTCCATGCAGGCGGCCATAGCGCAGCACATCAAATCTGTCGGTGAAAATGATTCTCCTTTGCCGCGATTGTCTACAGGCGCATCAGTTGACACCACAGCCCCGGACGGACCATGCTGCAGACCACAACGTAAATCTCCTTCATATTTGATTGTGCAGGTAACCATAGGCCAACATACTACTCCAGGCGTCAGGGCATAGTCAAGTGAGAATCCCGCCAACAGGGGGGAAACATGCAAATTTACAACTACGCATAATACGCGTAATGCGGAAAAGTAAGCTAGTATTTGGCAGCAGACAAGAATGAACTTGTAATGATAGCAAAAAATGCTAGAATGGACGGCGCTTATGAGTATGGTGACAGTTGAGCACTTGCATAAAGTCTTTGGCCGATTCACAGCGGTCAAGGATGCGACATTTTCTATCGACAAAGGAGAGATTGTAGGTTTCCTCGGGCCGAACGGCGCCGGCAAGACCACAACAATGAAAATGCTGACTGGCTATCTGCCACCGACTACCGGTACAGCCAGCATCGCCGGATACGACATCATCGACAAGCCGCTGGAGGCACGTCGGCACATTGGCTACATGCCGGAGAATGTTCCGCTGTACGAAGATTTGCGCGTGACGGAATATCTTGAATATCGCGCGCGCCTGAAAGGCATCTGCGGAAAATCCGTTCGCCAGCAGGTAGGTTGGGCTGTGGACCGCTGTGGCCTGGAGCCGAAGCGTCGCAATCTCATCAGAACGCTCTCCAAGGGCTACCGCCAGCGTGTTGGTCTGGCAGATGCGCTGCTCGGCAATCCGGACTTGCTTATTCTCGACGAACCCACAAATGGCCTGGATCCGAATCAGATTCGTCAGATTCGTGAATTGGTGCGTTCACTTGCAGAGGACCACACCGTCATTCTTTCCACCCATATTCTGAGCGAGGTGGAAATGATTTGCAACAAGGTCATCATCATTGACCAGGGACAAATCAAAGCAAACGATACCCCGCAGAATCTCACCCGGAATCTGCGTGCTGCAGGCCGCGTATCCATTGAATTCAAGGGCGATTTAGAGCCAGTTGTAAAGGAGCTGGAGGCGTTTGCTCCGGTGAAGAAAGTAATCGTGGAAGGCCCCCTGCCCGGCGGCTGGCATCATTTGATTGTGCGAGCCGAGCCTGGCACTGATACCCGCGAGAAAGCCGCTGATATCATTGCATCTCACCACTTCCCGATGCGCCATATCTACCGCCACATACCCAGCCTGGAGGATGTGTTCGTAGAGATGACTCGAAAAGACTAAACCCTTTACACACAATGACCGAGAAAGAGAATACAACTATTTTGCGAACCCGTAGCTGGTTCTACACGCTGAGAACAATCTTCGGGCGGGAATTCAGAAGCTATCTCTGCACCCCCTTCGGCTGGGTCATCCTGGGCTGTGCAATCGGGCTCCAGGGCTTCTGGCTGCAGGCTGTGCTTCAGACCATGAGCAAGGCCACGGGTGAAAGTGTCATGTTCTACATGCTGGACAATGTGAACTTCTGGTTCTTCTTCATTTTCATTTTCCCGCTTATCACCATGCGTTCCATGGCGGAGGAAGAAAGCCACGGTACCCTGGAGGGCTTCCTGACAGCGCCGGTTACAACCACCCAGATTATCCTGGGCAAGTACTTTGCCTCCCTGCTTTTCTATATCATTCTGTGGACGCCGATGCTGCTGTATCCCTGGATGAGCGACCTGGGCAATCTTTATACCACCCTGCGGTATGGCATCGAGCCTGAGGGGCGTATTAACTACACCCCGGCAGATTGGTTCGGCCCCATCAGCATTCTTACGATATCCGGCAGTTTCTTCATTGCGCTGGGTATCCTCTGCTCATCTCTGACCCGCAGTCAGATTATTGCAGGCATTGTCTGCACCTGCGCCATCATTATTTACTATTTCATGGGGCGCGTGCCCGAGCTCTGGGGTGAATTCCCGGCTGCTCCGGCATTTCACTACCTTTCCATTTCTGAGCAAATCAGCGCTTTCTCCCGTGGGTTGATTGATACACGCCCCCTGGTGTTGTACCTTTCTCTTGCCGTGTTTACACTGGCGCTCACCAAGCGCGTTGTAGATTACCGCCGCTGGCATCGTTGATTTCGTTTCCTCTTACACACATTTTTCCTCTCAGTCATGAGCAAGACTCCTTACACCGGCCATCCGGACGCACGCAAGACAAAGTATAACCCCCTGGCGTGGGTCAACCTGGTTCTCCTTGCAATCATTGTGGTTGCCTGCAACTATATCGGCTGCAACGAATATGCCCGCCGTGATTTATCGCAGGACCAGCGCTACACGATATCCGACAGAACGGTAAACGTGCTGAGCAGCGAGCGCATACAGAAGCGCGATACACCTGTTCGTGTTATCTTTGCCTTCAAACGCTCTACTCCTAACTACAACCGCATGTGCTCCCTGCTGGAGGAATACGAGCGCGTGGGTAAGGGTAAGATTGAAATTGAGCGTTTTGACCCGATGCGCCAGCCGAACAGAGCTCGCGAGATTTCTCAGATTTACGGTGTGGAGTTCAAGCAGGACCTCTGCATCATTGATGCGCGAAAAGACCCCAATGCCCCCATCAAGACCTTCGAGGAACGCCACAGCGACCGTCAGCATGTTCGAATCCGTCCCGGTACATCGTTCATCAAATACGAGGTGCTGCCGGATGAAAGCCGCCGCGCCGTTGCTCTCATGATGGATGAGGTGGTATGCAGCGCCATTACGGAGGCAGTCGAAGGCGACATGAGACAAATGTACGTAGTGGAAGGCAAGGGCGGAGTTTCCCGAGACGACCAGACACTTCTTGAATCCATCGGCACCATTACAAATGCCCTCAACATTCAGCTTTCCTGGGTTGATATCGCGAATGTAGATAAGCTCCCGGCAGATGCGGAGGGGCTCGTTATCGTATCGCCGCTGAGCGATTTTACCGATAAGGAAATGGACGTGCTCCGTGAATTCTGGGAACGCGAGGGGCGTAATGCTTTCTTTGTAGCACTCAACCCGACTGTGGAGCAGAAGCTGCCAAGGTTGTACCGTTTCCTGCGTGAGCAAGGTATTCGCCCGAACTGCGACCGTGTACTGCTGCGCGACCGCAAGCGCGCTTACTACGATATCAGCGCCGTATTCCCCAAGGGACTGAATTGCACAAAATCCTTCTGGAATGGCACCACGCTTGTGGAGGGCCAGTGCATGTCTCTTACCCTGGAGCATGGTGATGAGAATGCCGCCGCCCTGCGCAAGCTGAGCACCTACCCCCTGCTCATGACAACTGATGCCTATTACGGCGAAACGCGCCGCGACCTGGAGCCCACGTTCACGCCCAACGAGGACCGCCCCGGCCCGCTGTGCCTGGAGGCAGCCGTGACCCGCGGCAACCCTCGCGACCCGAACAACCTTTCCACTATGGTGGTGCTGGGCAATATCGACATGCTTTCCAAGGAAAACGCCAAGACCGAGCAGCGTGATTATATGCACACCCTCTGGGCCTGGATGTGCAGCCGCCCGGAATACGGCGGCAAGAGCGCCAATCAGGACCTCACCATGAAGATTGACCTGGATCGCCACACCCTCAGCGCATTAGAGAATATCACCCTGCTCATCATGCCGCTTTGTGCGTTCCTGGTTGCCATTTTCATCTGGAATACTCGTCGCCATTAATTCCAAGGATATGAGAATCCTACCCACAGTACTTTTATCGCTGACAGCCATCGGGTCAGTAACCTTATCGGCCTTTCTGGCTGTTGATGGAAACCTGGCCCGCATTACCGGGTGGTATCGTTTTGAGCCGGGCATGCATCTTTTTGCCAAGGAGAATGCAGACTGGCTGAACGAGGTGTGCTGGATGCGCATTCAGGATTTGCATGATGAAATAGTCTGCGCCAAGGACGAGCAAGGAACATGGTGGATAGTGAAGCCCTTTCGTGACCGCTTAGCGCCCTCTGTTGTTCAGGCAATTTTCTCCTTTACTGCCAATGCCCGCCTGGTGGATACACTGCCGCTCAATAATGTGACGCGCGAAAATATGCGTGAGTTCGGTGTGGAGACATCGCCTCACCGTATCACGCTCAAAAAGGCGGATGGCAAGAACTCGCTGACCACCGTCGCGCGATATACCCTGGGCAGTACCTCCCCCTGGCTTGCAGATGCGGGAGACGGCACGACTTTATACCCGACTACTTATCTGCGCACCAATTTTTACGGCAGAGATAAGCGTATCCATGTGGTAAGCGGAAATATCCTCAGCGTTTTCAAGGATGGTCTTGAATCTCTGCGTGACCCGTATCCGGTGCAGATTGACCAGGATTTGATAAGAAGCATCACCATTACCACTCAGGACCAGGGCGAGGCAAAACCGCTCCGCTTGTCCAGAATCAGTGCTGAGGCGCCGTGGACAATCCAGAGTCCTGTTCTGACGGGTGCAGATGAAGACAACGTCAGCAAACTCATAAATAACCTCCAAAATCTCAAGGCTATACGAGTTGAAGACGCTATTGAGGTCACCATGCCGGAGAAGCCGGTATGCACCATTCGACTTGAGGGAGATTGGGGTGAAACTGCCCGCGAAATCCGCTTTTTTGAGTCATTTACACAAGTGGGCGATGAGCAGAAATATTGCCTGGCCACGGTGAACGACCGCCCCGTCATCTTTACCCTGCAAGCCGAGCCCAGAAACACCAAGAGCGGAAATTACTCCAGATTGGTCAGTGAGATTTGTAAATTGCCCGTGCTGCCCTCGAAGGCCATGGCCCAGCTCCGCATGAGCGGGAAACGCGTGGCGGTATCGGAATTACCGATTAAGTTAGAAAACCTGCGCTCGATGAGGTTTGCCGATATTGATGTAAAGGATATTTCACGTTTCTCACTGCGTTCCACACGAGGAACCGGGGCTGTGCGTGCGCTGTTGATTCCGGGCGACGAAGAAAGCAAGGTGGAGGACACATGGATGTTTGCAACGGCCACGACCCGATTCGACAAAGCAGAGCCTTCCGCCATCAATAATTTCCTGAATGGCCTGAGCAATATCCCAGTGGAAGAAGTTGTGTCAGATGCAGCGCCCGGAGCAGATATGTCCGCCCTTCTGACCGAATATGGCCTGAATGCACCGGACTATATACTATCTGTGCTTCCGCGTCCCTGCATGGTGCGCGCCACGCTTTTCGGGCATGACCTGCCGATGGTGAAAGACCGTGCGCCGCGCACATTCCTGCTGCGCCGATTTGTTGACCCCGCCAGTGGCCGGATGGTCTGGTTCGGCTCTGAGATGGGCTCAAACTCCATATGCAGATTAAGCACTAAATTTACGCGTCTGCTTTCTCTTCGCGCCGAGAAATGGAAGAACCGTAATCTGCTTCAATTCCCGATTTCAGCAGTGCGTCGGCTTACCTTGGGGTACCAGCAGGCACCTCTTGTACTCGATTATGAGTACATGGGCGAAACCTGGACGGGTACCCTGAAGGATGAGGATATAACGCCCCGTATCAACCCGCACAGAGCCGCCTATTATCTGCGGAGCCTGCAGAAGCTCAGAGTTTCCCAATGGCTGGATCTGGAGGATGAAGATGCGATTGCAGCACTGCAGAAGCCTGCATTCAGCGTGCGGCTGGAGCTTGAGCTAACGGACTATTCCGAAGCGGAGTCTACGGTTATAGAGCAGGATGCTGATACCACGCCCGAAATGGGAACCCCTGGAGAATTGCTCAATGACCAGGGCCGGGATGCGGAAATTCTGCGTTCTCTGGCCACCATGGAGCACAAGACAAAGTCTGTAGTCCGCACTCTGCAGATTGCCCCTGCTGCTTATGATTCTGACCGTCCCTTCTTCTACGGGCGCCTGCTGGAAACGGGCCAGCTTTTCATCCTGACCTACGAAGATGCACAATCCCTTGCAGGTGATATTCTTGATATGTAAAAGACAATGAGCATATTCCACACTCTTCGTACTCTGGCCCTGGCCGCCGTAGGCTTCGGGTATGCCCATGCGGCGCAGCCCCCTGCACCGTATGCCCCCCTGCCCACAAAGCAGCAGGTAGACTGGCTGCGTATGGAGTGGTATGCCTTTGTGCATTTCGGCCTCAATACATACACCAACAAGGAATGGGGGTATGGCAATGAATCTCCGGAATTATTTAATCCGCAGCAATTCAATGCCCAGAACATTGTCGATACCTTCAAGGATGCCGGCATGACCGGCATGATTTATACGGCAAAGCACCACGATGGCTGGTGTTCCTGGCCCACCAGTTCCACTACTCACAGTATCCGCAAATCGCCGTGGAAGAAGGGCAAAGGCGATGTGGTAAAGGCGTTTGCAGAGGCCTGCAAAAAGGCTGGAATCAAGTTTGGCACGTACTTATCTCCGTGGGATCGCAACTGCGCGGAGTATGGGCGGCCCGGGTACCGGCGGGTCTACTATAAGCAGATTGAGGAATTGCTGCGAAACTACGGTGATATCTTTGAAATCTGGTTCGATGGTGCCAACGGCGGCGATGGCTACTATGGCGGCGCCAGTGGGACCCGCGATATCGGCAATGCTGATAACTATTATGATTTTGCGCAGGTAGTAAAGAATATCAGACGCCTGCAGCCCGATTGCATTATCTGGGGTGCAGCTCACCGAGGTGATGCCACCTGGGGCGGGTCCGAGAAAGGTTTTGTCAAGTACCCGCTCTGGAACAGCAGCGGGCAGAAGTGGATGTCTCTGGAAGGTGATACCCCGATTAACCACGCGGGGTGGTTCTGGCACCCGGGCCAGGCAGATAAGGTCAAATCGCCTGAGCATTTGATGAATGTCTACCTGAGCAGTGTTGGCCGCGGTGCAAACCTCATTCTGAACGTAGCCCCCAACCGCGATGGCATCCTTGATAAGGCGGATGTTGAATCCCTTCTCTCCTTCGGGGCTGCGCGGCGCCAGCTGCTGGAGCAGGACTTTGCCCTGCAAGCAGAAGCAAAGGCATCTGAGTCCCGCGGGCCTGAGTTCGATGGCAGCAAGGTGACGGATGGCGATATTGAATCCTACTGGTGCCCGAAGGATGGTTCTACAACCGGCCAGATTGAAATTAAACTCAAAAAGAACGCAACTTTCGATGTGGTGCGCGTGCGCGAGCAGATTCGCCTTGGCCAGCGTGTCGAAGCGTTCAAGGTGGAGGCTTTTGTGGATGGAGAATGGCGCACCATTGTAGCTCCGTGGAATGGCAATGAAGAAACTGGTCTGGAATCCCGCGGCGGCATGGGCGCCACCATTGGTAATCAGGTGCTTCGCTGGCTGCCTGAGCCGGTTACCACAGACCGAGTACGCCTCAGCATCACGGCAGCAAAGGCGTGCCCGTGTATTTCTGAACTCTCCCTGCTCCGTATGCCAGCCATGCTGCCGCGCCCGGCTATTTCCCGCGTGGGTGATATGGTGGAAATCAATCAGAATGGGGATTACCAGGTCTATTACACCACCAATGGGAAGCCCCCGGGTACGGATAGCAAACGTTACAATGGTCCCTTCAAGTTCAGCAAGGCTGGTGTTATCAAGGCTGTGTATGTATCCTCAGACGATGGCAGTGTGGGCCCGGTAACCACTCTGAACCTGGGGTATTCCAAGGCTGATTGGCAATCAGACGCTATGGCGGCGCATGATGACAAGGCTGATACCATCTGGTCCAAGGAAACGGCCCCCGCCAGCTTCAAGGTCGATATGAAGAAGACGCTGGAGCTCGCCGCCTTCTCCTATCTTCCACGGCAGGATAGCCAGACGCATGGCATGACTGACCAGTACAAGCTCGAACTCAGCGCAGATGGCCAGAGCTGGAAAACAGCTGCAGAAGGCGAATTTTCAAACCTGCGTGCCAATCCGGTTGAGCTCAAGGTTCATTTCAAGAAGCAGAAAGCGCGTTATTTCCGCTTCTCCTCCCGACGGGCCTTGGATGGTAAGGCCTCCAGTGTAGCAGAAATCACCATGTTCCCGGATGAGGAACAACCCAGAACCAAGGGTAAGAAATCTAAAAAGAAACGTAAGAAGTAATCTATTATGTGGCAATGGCATAAATCAGCATCTGCTGAGCACGAATCAATGTGGCAGGAACGCCTGGGCAATCTGCCGGGCTGTGTAATTTCCGCAGGCTTCCACGCAAGCCGTATTTCTATTGATGTCTATACCGAAACAGCAGAGGAAGCGCTGGTACTCCAGGCCTGTTATGGTGGTGAGGTTCAGGAAATGACGACGGTTGACTGGGTGGCCGCAACGGCACCGGAAAATACACCGCCTCTTATCATTCGCGACCGCCTTGTCATTTCTGCCTCTGCTGACCCCGAGGTGCTGCAGGCGCTCAAGGAGAAGTATCCCAACCGCATCATTCTCACTTTCCCTGCTGAACGTGCCTTTGGTACGGGAAATCATGCCACCACCTCCACCTGTCTCCGCATGCTCTGCGACCATGTGCGGAATCTTACTCCGGGCAGCTGGACCCTGGCAGATATTGGCTGCGGCACCGGCGTGCTGGCCCTGGCAGGCTTGCGTCTCGGGGCGTCCAGCGCCATCAGCTTCGATTTTGACCCCGTTGCGGTTGAGGTTGCAGCCCGCAACATTGAGCGCAATGGCGGGGCGGATAACCTGGAGCTCTTCCAGGCAGATGTCTTTGAATGGTCTCCCGAGCCCGGCCAGCAGGCCGATGTGGTGCTGGCCAACCTGTTCTCCGCCGTCTTGCAGAAGGCATTCCCGAGGCTGATTGCAGCCATGAAGTCGGAGGGTATTCTCATTATTTCCGGCATTCTGAACACGCAGACGCAGGAAACTCTGGCGGCAGCAGAAGCTGCAGGCCTGAAGGTGCTCAAGTCTGTAACCCGCGGAAAGTGGACGACCGCCAAGCTCCGACTCGCATGAACCTGCTTGCCATAGAAACTTCTGTTCCCAACGCATCGCTGTGCCTGTATGCCGGGGGCGAAATCCGCTACAGAACCGAATGGCAGGCAGAGCGCAATCATGATGCGCATCTGTTCCCCGCCTTGGAGCAAGCCATGGAAGCGCTTGGGGCTGGGCAGCTCAGCCATATCCTGATTGGAGCCGGTCCCGGCAGCTATGGTGGCGTGCGTGTGGCCCTGGCTGCAGGTGTGGGTATTGCAACGGTTTGCGAGGCAAAGCTTGTAGCCGTGGAATCGTGGGCCCAGCTGGCAGACGGAGATGTTTGCGTAGTTGCTGATGCCCGGCGTGGCGGGTGGACCGTGCGTTTCCCGGATGGGCGTATCGAAGTGCTTTCGGCAGATGAATTAGCAGCATTGGAATATCCTGTATACTCTACCGAGCCTGCCGGGCGCCTGCCGCAGGCCTGCAAGGAGGGACTGTTCCCCTCCGCAGAGGGATTAGTTCAGACCTGGCTCAACATGAGCAAGGAAGAGCAGCTGGCGGCCGAGGCCCGGCCTGCCGAACCTATTTACGTAAGGCCTCCGCATATAACCGTTTCCACCCGCAAACCCTGGGAAGTATGAATACTGATTCAGACAACATTGTTCACACATGCCAGCGCTGCGGTGCCTGCTGCCGCTGGGAAGGTAATGTCTGCCTTACAGATGAGGATATTACCGCCATTGCAGAATACCTGGGCATGGATGAGGTGCTTTTCATCAATGAATATTGCCACCTGCAGCGCAACAGACGCGGGCTTTCCCTTATTGATGCTCCGGACGGTGCATGCATTATGCTTCAGCCGGATAACACTTGCCGTATTCAGCCTGTAAAACCCCAGCAGTGCAGCGATTTTCCTTATAAATGGAACTTCCCCGGGTGGGAGCAGCGTTGCCCTGGTTTCGGCAAGAAAGGGGGCTGTGAATAATGAAATTCTCACGCGCCCGAAAATACTGCACCTACCTGCTCCATTCAGGCCGGCGCAGGGTTATCCGCGCCAGAAGTGCCCTGGCGGCGCGGCTTAACACAGCCCCACACCGCATTGCCGCGCGGGATGAGAGCCGCCGCGCCCATGCTGGCACCATTGCAGACCTGTTTGCCTCGATTATGTGCCAGGTGGTCGATATCGGGGTGGATAAACTGGATACGGCAATGGATATCCTGCGCCACGATTTCCCGAATGTGGAGCATATCTGGCTTGCAGAGCGCTTTCAGACGGCCTATGAGGCCGCTTATCCGCTGTCTGCCACTCTGGCGCTTGCCGCCGCAGGGCGCACCGAGGAAGAGCGTATATCCCTTGCGCTTGAGGTATATGCCCTGCTGCTTCGCATTGGTGGTGACCTGACGAGTCCCACCTTATTTGAGGAGGTGACCTTTGGCTTGAACCTGCCGGGCTGCGCCTCTATGCTGGAGGAGCTGATGCGCACCCCAGGAGCCACCGCTCCGGCTCCGCTGGAAAGCATTACCTTTTCTTCCATTCCGGGGGAGAATACCGTTCTTTTGCCGGAAGATGATTCAGCTGTCATCTTCCGCGCTATCCGATGCGTTAATTTCCTGCTGATTATCAACGACTCCGATATCCCAATCTCTGTCCGCGGGCAGACGCTGGGCAAAGGTGGTGTGCTTCCGTTATCCGCCCGTCAGACGGTGGAACTGAGTTCCTGCTATTTCAGCTACAAGACCATCGTATCCCTGCTGCAGTTCCGCTACACGGGCGTCAGTCTGGTAAATTATTTTACCATCGATGGCGACCTGCTTTCCATGAGTCGACAGCGCTCCAGAAACGTCATGGTTCGCGTCAGTTTCGGTCTGCAGGTAGAGATTGAGGTCCTGCGCCCGGATGCCGATTTCCGGCTGGACGGGCGCAGTATCGCGATGGGAGAGAAGGCCAGTTCCTCTTATTTCCAGCCGTTCTATATTCAGGGCAAGGGGCCCTTCTCATTTGGTGACCTGGCCGATACGGGGGCTACAGGAAACAGCTTCCAGCTGGGGCCGGGTGAGCGAACTGTGCTTGTAACGAACCTGCCGTATATGACTCGTCCGGATGTGCTGAAGCTGACTCCGGGATTAGCACCGGGCGCTGTGCTGGAGGTCAGCTATTCCCGCGCAACCAACACGGGCCAGGTGCAGGTGCTGGAAGGCCATTCTCATTCTGTTACCGTGGGAGATATCCCGGTTAAGGGCATTGTGCCTCTGCAGGATGGTGATTTGATTGCCCTGAGTGCGGTGCAGTTCCTGAGATGCCGTTTTTCTGCCGGCGTATTGGAGGAGGAGTCAAATCTGATATCCACGCTGCGGGTACGTGGCCTGACTCGCGATTTTGTGCGTGCCGGGCGCGTGGTGGATAATATTGACTTTTCTCTGAAGCGCGGAGAACTGGCCTGTATCCTGGGGCCCAGCGGCTCGGGTAAGAGCACCTTGTTATCCATGCTTGCAGGGCATCTCGAGCCCTCATTCGGCAGTATTTTCTACAATAACGAACGGCTCACGCCCCAATCCGCGAACCTGCGGCGCCACATCGCCTTTATTCCGCGAGAGGATATCCTGGATGAGGCAATGACGGTTCAGGAACACGTGTACCAGGCCTCAGTGGTGAGACGTCCTCGTCTGGCGCATCCCGACCGACTGCGCCGTGTATCCACGGTTCTGAACTTTGTCGGTATCGGGCATCTGGCAGATAGGTCAGTCGGGCGCGCCGGAGAACGCACCATTTCTGATGGTGAACGTACCCGCCTGAATCTGAGTCTGGATCTTACCGGCACGGCGGAAGTCTTTCTGATTGATGAGCCTATCAGTGGGCTTTCTTCCGGTGATGCCGAGCGAGTTATTGAAACGCTCGAGAACATGGCAGAGGGTAAAATCCTTATCTGCACGCTGCACCGCCCTGCCCAGACCCTGCTGAACCGTTTCAAGAAGGTCATGGTGCTGGATACCCACGGACAGATGGCATTCTGGGGGAGCCCTCAGGAAATGGTGAGCTATTTCCGGAATGCAGCACGTGAACTCAAGCTCCGCATCCCCCATGAAGCAGTTTCTGCAGGCGGTGCAGACTATGTTTTTGAGGTGCTGGATGCCCCCTTCCGCCGAGTCGGAAGTCGGTTGAGAGAAAATCCGAATCTCTGGCAGGAACGCTTTGAAAAATATTCGTACTCTGCTAAAAAGAACGACGCTGCAGCGCAGGAAGAGCCTGAACATTCCCGCCGGAGTATCCCGAAGATTAAGGCCCGTACCCCCATCGAGCTCTGGAGACTTTTCCAGCTCTGGATTACGCGAACGCTGCTTGCGCGCGTGCGCAGCCGCATGGGCTTGTATGCCTTGTTGCTGGAAGGTCCCGTGCTTGCCGCCTTGATTGCCGGCACGCTCAGGGCTTCCTCTGAACCCACCTATACATTCTACAAATCCCTGCACGTCACGGAATATCTGTTCCTCTCACTGGTTCTGGCCATGTTTTTCGGGTTAACAGATGCCGCTTGCGAGATTCTGCGAGACCGCCCGCTGCTGCGGCGCGAAAGTAACTACAAACTTTTCACCTCCGGGTACCTTGCAGCCAAGGTATTGGTGTTGACTGCTATTGCAGGCGTGCAGTGTGGCTTGTATCTTCTTATCGGAAATGCCATACTCGGCATTCACTATATGTTCTGGGGGCATTTTGCCGTCATGATGCTTACGGCGTTCATCGGTATTGCTCTCTCTCTTATGGTGTCAGCCTTTGTACGGACAGAACGCGTGGCGCTGAATATCGTGCCTCTGCTGCTGGTTCCGCAGATTCTTCTGGCCGGTGCACTGATACGATTCGAGGATATGAATGAATTCAGCCCTCAATTGCCGGCAGGTTTGCTTCCCGAATCCATTGAGAGTCGGCTGTCTAATCTGCGGCATCGTGTTGCCTACCAGGATGAAATCACTCACAACATTACCAGCAAGCCAGTGCCGCTTATTGCGGATTTCTGCCCACTGCGATATGCTTTTGAGATGATGTTTGTCGTGCAGACAACAGATAATCTCTGGGAGCGGAAGACCGGCATTGTTAACCGGCTTCGCGAGAAATTGAAGGATGGCGGTTCTCTGGAGGATTTGCGTTTTATCCAGCGCTCGGCTCTGGCATTTAACGGCCTTGCCTCAAATGTGTATGAGGCTAAGGAAATATTGCGCAGGGTCAGTAAGGCTGCCGTTAATCGGGATGAGGACTTCCTGGAAAATGTGCTCATTGAACAGGAAGAGCGCATCCCCTGCGAAACAGACCAGCCTGCAGAGTTCTACTTCTCCAATAGAGAACTGACCTCTATGACAGAAGGCGTGAAAACGGCAAGAAAGGATGGCCGTACTAACGAGTATCGTGGATTCTTCCTTTCGCCCAGACAGGCCCGCCCCTTCAGACGGCTTGACCACGAGACGGATGAGGGCTCTATTTCCACCATCTCCCGCAACGCTGTCTACCTCTTCATTATGGGGCTTGTCCCCATTCTGATGGCAGCCTGGGGAATTCGCCGGATTAACCGAGGAAAATAAAACAGATATCTGCGTCAATCTCTCATATTTTTCTTTTATTGGGCATAAAAGCTATGTATAATCCCCGCGTGCGCAGATGTAACCGCTGCGCATGGTGATAAGAAAATGAAAATCGTTCTTGCATACTCTGGTGGTCTTGACACATCCGTGCTTCTGGTGTGGCTCAAGGAGAAGTATAATGCTGAAATCATTGCCTATTGCGCAGACGTAGGCCAGGCTGAGGAGCTCGATGGTGTTATCGAGAAGGCTCTTGCCACTGGCGCTTCCAAGTGCATTATTGGCGATTTGAAGGCAGATTTTGCCGCCAACTATATTTTCCCCATGTTCCAGGCCAACGCCGTGTATGAAGGCCGCTACCTGCTGGGCACCTCTATCGCTCGCCCCTGCATTTCCAAGGCTATGGTGGATGTTGCCATTGCTGAAGGTGCTGATGCTATTGCCCACGGTGCTACTGGTAAGGGTAATGACCAGGTGCGCTTCGAGCTTTCCATCAATGCGCTGGCTCCCCAGCTCAAGGTGATTGCCCCTTGGCGCATGAAGGAATGGCGCGACCAGTTCCCCGGCCGTGCAGAGATGATTAAGTATGCTGAGGAACACGGCATCCCGATTCGCCAGAGCATGAAGAAGCCCTACTCCATGGATCGCAACCTGCTGCACATTTCCTACGAGGCCGGCATTCTGGAAGATACCTGGTACGATGCCACAAAGGAGGAGGACCGCGGTATGTATGTCCTTTCCACTGCTCCTGAGGATGCTCCTGATGCACCTCAGTACCTGCAGTGCCTCTTTGAGAAGGGCAACATCATTGGTCTGCAGACTGAGGGCCTTGCGGACATCATGGCTGAGGTGGGCACCACCGCTCAGGGAGAAAAGGATGGTTACACCCTGCTCGACCCGCTGGGCGTGATGCTTGTACTCAATTACCTTGGTGGTAAGCATGGCATCGGCCGCGTGGATATCATCGAAAACCGCTTTGTGGGTATGAAGAGCCGCGGTATCTACGAGACCCCCGGTGGTACCATCCTGCTGGCCGCTCACCGCGATATCGAAACCATCACCATGGACCGCGAGGCTCAGAAGGTGCGTGATTCCCTGATTCCGGACTATGCCGCCATGGTATACAACGGCTTCTGGTTCGCTCCCGAGCGCGAGGCTATCCAGGCTCTCGTGACTAAGACTCAGGAAACTGTTAACGGCGAAGTACGCCTGAAGCTCTACAAGGGCAATGTGATGTACGCCGGCCGCCGCAGCCCGAATAGCCTGTACAGCTACGCCATGGCCACCATGGAAGCTGACTATACTGAGGAAGACTACAACCAGGATGACGCCAGCGGCTTCATTCACCTGAATGGTCTGCGTCTCAAACAGTTCGCTCGCGTTAACGGCTAAGCTTAATTACTAGGAGCCGCCTCGCCCAACGGGGCGGCTCTTACTTCTTTAATCTATGACCTCTTCTCTTCCCAAGCTATCCTACGTATTGCTTTCTCACAACCGGGAGAAGTATATTCGCGCGGCTATCGAAAGCGCCTTTGCCCAGGATTATGAGGGTGAATTGGAGTACATCTTCTCCGACGATTGCTCCACCGACCGCACCTTTGAAATCATACAGGAATGTGTAGCTGAATATAAGGGGGAGCGTCGTATCGTGGTTACCCAGACACCGCGGAATCTGCATCTCGCAGGTAATACAAACCATGCCGTGCAATTTGTGGAAAGTGATTGGGTTATTCGCGCTGATGATGATGACATTTCTCATGTGAGCCGTTGCAGTGTTATAGGTAAGGCCATAGCAGAGCATCCCGGATGCCGTTATGTTTTTACCAGGATGCGGTTGTTTACTGATAAAGAAGACGCCCAGATATATGAAGACAGCATGACACCTATAGCAGCAGTCATCCAGACCCGCGAGTTCCGCCACGGAACAGGCTGCGCAGATTCAACAGCAACCTTTGCTCAGGCCGATTGTTTACACCAGGCATGGCACGCTGATATATACCGTATTTTCGGTGCGTTACCCATAGACGGTTATTATGTTGATGATGTCATCAGTCACTACCGGGCCATGACGCTGGGGGCCGGTGTAAACCTCGATATCACCACTGCTTATATACGAACTGCCAGCAGCAATATGAGCAAGGGGAATGATACAGGGGGACGAGGCTATACAGATATCATGAAACTGGAGCAGTTCCATGATAAATACTATAACATAGTTCTATCGCCATTGAAGCAGACTAAGCAGATGTTGCAGGATTATGTTGCACCAGGAACGATGGAGCAGCTTTTTCAGGAGATTGACTTGTTCGTAAAAAAACACGAGGACTACTCTTCATTCTGGCGAAAAGGAATTCTGAACAGGTTCAGAGTCTGTCGTAAATATTCCAGATTGAATTTATATGGATTATTGCGGTGTCTCCCGATGCCTCTATTTGCTTTGCTTCTTTCCGTTATCAGAAAATTTAAGGATAAGCACACCCACTCTCCGTCCTGATGAATCGTCCCAAAATTGCAATACTGGCTCATTTTCCTTTATCGTACCTTCAATCAGAGGGCTCGGAGCCAAAAGGGTATCACTGTGTCTGGCTAATCGTACTTCACCACCTGCTACGCTCGATTCCAGACTACGATTTCCATTGGATTGTACCTGACAAGGGCATTCGAACCGCCAGTGTTGTCGAGTTCAGTAACCAGACCTTTCATCTGCTGCCAAAGGCTCGTTCCACGGTGGGACTCTACACGGCCTATGCTTACGACCGATGGCAGATTCGAAAGGTCCTAAAAAAACTGCAACCAGATTTGCTGCATGCCTGGGGGACAGAAGATTGTTATGGGCTGGCAGCCAGCTCGTTTTCCGGGAAGAAGATACTTTCCATACAAGGGCTACTTGTTGCCTGCGCGCAGCGAGCCAGGCTCGCGCGTTTCGAGCGGCACCAGGGAGCGCTCTACGAGGCATATACCTTAAGGCGTTTTACTCATATTACCACAGAATCGACGTGGGCGGCAGATCGCGTTCGGGAACTAAATCCTCTTGCACAGGTCAGGTGCTGGGAATATGCCATCCCTGACTCTTTTTATGAGGTGGAGCGACATCCTTCAACAGAACCCTGCTGTATTCTGGCTGGCAGCAATACTCCGGTAAAGAATGTTGCCTGTGCAATCCGCGCCTTCAGCCGGCCGGAGGTATCTCATGTCAAGCTGTATATTGCAGGAATAAAGCCAGAGGATTATGCAGGGCTTCCTGACAATATTATTCCTCTCGGCTTCATTCCACACGAAGAAATGGCTCAGAAGTTATCTACTTCCTGGTGCCTGGTTCATCCCAGTCTGGCAGATTCATGCCCCAACATAGTAAAAGAAGCCAGAGTGATGGGAATTCCGGCCATTGTTACGCATGACTGCGGTGCCAAGCAGTATGTGATTGACGGTAAATCCGGCTTTGTGGTAAAGCCGAATGATGACGAGGCCCTCGCCAGAGCAGTGCTCTATGTGACGCAAAGTACCCAGAGAAGCCTGGAGATGGGAGAGTTTGACCGTGACCGCTGCCGCGATGCCATTTCTCAGACAAACATGCTTCGCGGAATCAAGGAGCTGTATACGAGCATCCTCGGAGCCTGATTCCTGCGCCTCACGGCAAGAGTCGCGTAGCTTCCTCCCGGGCCCAGGCATCGTCTTCGAGAATGATGGGGAGCTGGCCCTGGTAATCGCGGGGGCGGGCGTTGGAAAGCACCTTTTCCACTGTCTCCCAGATACCGGGGAATGAGAGCTTACCATCCACAAAGGCCTGCACTGCCACCTCATTGGCCGCATTGTACATGGCGGGCATGGTGCCGCCGGTAAGGCCGGCCTGGCGTGCGAGGGTGAGCGCGGGGAAATCATCCCAGCGGGGGGCTTCAAACTTCAGGCTGGCTATCTGCGCCAGGTCAAGGTGAGGCAGAGAGTTCGGCAGGCGCTCCGGCCAAGTCACCGCATACTGAATGGGGAAACACATATCGCTGCTGCTCAGCTGAGCCAGGATGGAACCATCCACAAACTCCACCAGCGAATGCACGATACTCTGCGGGTGAACAATCACATCAACTCGCTCCATGGGAATATCAAACAGCCAGCGGGCCTCAATCATCTCCAGACCTTTATTGAACATCGTAGCGCTGTCGATGGTAATTTTGCGCCCCATCTGCCAGGTGGGGTGTTTCAGGGCCTGCTCCAGCGTCACAGCTGCCAGTTGTTCACGAGGCGTGTTGCGGAAAGGGCCGCCGCTGGCTGTGAGAATCAGCCGGCTGACCTGCCCTGCACCACCGTGGTTTCCCTGCAGACACTGGTAAATGGCATTGTGCTCACTATCCACCGGCAGTACGTTGATGCCCTTGGCCTTGGCGCGGTTCATCACCACCTCGCCGGCCATTACCAGAATCTCCTTAGAGGCAATCGCAAGGTCCTTCCCTGCCTCGATAGCCTCCAGCGTGGGTTTCAGACCATCTGTGCCGATGATGGAGACCAGCACCATATCCGCCTCTTGCAGCGTGGCCAGCTGGCAAAGGCCTTCCAGACCGGTATACACCTGCACGCCGGCGGGAAGCAGACGCTGCAGCTCGGCCACCTTGGCACTGTCGTAGATGCACACGTGCTTCACACCGAATTCGCGGGCCTGTTCTGCAAGACTGGCAGCATTACTGTGGGCGGCAAGCGCCACCACTTCCATGCGCTCCGGTATATCGCGCGCCACTTTCAATGCGCTGGTGCCGATACTGCCGGTAGACCCGAGAATAACCACGCGTTTCTTCATAACAGGCGCTATTCTACTCCCACCCCGGCACAAAATCAAGCTAAATGGGGCGATTTAGCTTGCCAATTCTGCGGCTTGGGTGTACTCTCTGCACGTGCCGTCCGGGTCCGGGTGGCCGCTGCGGGGCTTTATGCGCCCGTAGAGGAAAGTCCGGACATCATAAGGCAGCGTGTCCTGCGAAAGCAGGAGACACCCGGAGCCAATGCCGGGTGGCCGGAAAGTGCCACAGAAAACAAACCGCCCGCAAGGGTAAGGGTGAAAAGGTGGGGTAAGAGCCCACCGCTCCAAAGGTAACGATGGAGGCACGGTAAACCCCGCGCGATGCAAGACAAACAGGGAAAGGGTCGCCTGCCCGCTGTATTCCCGGGTATTAGTTGCACCCTGCTATAAACGCAGGGCACGCCTGGCAACAGGCGCGAGAAAAATGGCCACACAGTCTGCTTTGCAGGTGGACAAAATCTGGCTTACAGGACCCGGACGCGCACTTAATCCTGAATTGAGGGATGTTGTGAGATATATTCCGACACCGCAGACGGAAGCCATCCTTCGGGTATGGGACGGCGCGCAGTAATCGCCTTGCGTATGGCGGAGGATGAAGCTTCGTGCAGGCCTGAGCAGATGAAGGTGCTGCGCACATGCTCGCGGGGCGTGGGGGGAGTATCGCGGTGGTACACGATGAAGTGCAGCATTTCACAGAGGTAGTCATAGCGGGCCCAGCGGTGCAGCTGTTCCCACTGGTCGGTTCCCATGAGCCAGTATAACTCTGCCCCGGGGTGCTGCTCCCGCCAGAGCTCGGCCACACGCCAGCTCCAGCTGGGTGGCGGCAGTTCTATATCCAGAGTACTCACCCGGGCCCAAGGCAAATGAGCCGTAGCCAGGTGAAGCATCTCTACACGTTGGGCGTCTGTAAAATATGTAGACTTCTCCACCTTGAACGGCGAGCAGGCCGCCGGGAGAAACACCAACTCATCCAACCCGCATTCGCGCTGCGCCGCCGCGGCAATAGCCAGATGCCCGCTGTGCACCGGGTCAAAGGAGCCGCCGAACAGACACGTCTTCATTTACAGACCACTGGTGTTCTTATAAGGCAGGAAGCCGCCGATGGGAAGCTTGACAAACTTCTTCTCCACGGGCAGACGGCGGTAATGCTTGATGAATTCGCTCAGATTGCCGTAATTGGCGGCATTTTTGGGAATACCCTGGTGGCCGCAATTCACCAGCACGTTGAAGTGCAATTCAGCATGCAGATGCGCGGTGAACATACCGTCATTCGTGCCGATGGTGCCCACCTGAGCACCACGCCCGACCAACTGACCCAAGCGCACATCAATGCGGTCCAGGTGAGAGTACAGCGACTGGCAGCAAAGTACCTTGCCGCTCTTCGGCTCGCGGAACGCATGGCGCACAATCACCACCTTACCCCAGCGGCCACGGGCATCTGCAGCATAGGTAACCAGCCCCATACCAATGGAATAGACGGGATCTCCCAGGTCAGAATTACCGCCTCCCTCGCCATTCCAGTCCTCGCCCAGATGGCGCGGGGTAGCCAGGCGCAAGCCGCGGGACTTATAGTACCCCTTCCCATCCGGCTTACCTACAGGAAAATCAAAACCATCTGCCAGCGGCACAAACGCCCACTTGCCATCCGGCGTCTTCTTCGCCATGACGATAGCATTCGCTTGCGCACCAAGGCCTGCAACAAGCAGGGTAGTCAGTAGAAACAGATAACGAAGCAAACGCAGCATGGGGCACATGCTATCACACAGGGTGGCCGGCTGGCAAGCTCCAAAAACGGCATGTTGACATTATTCGTATACGCACTTCCTGCTTGTGTGGCCGGGGTAACATGCTACAATAGCTGCCATGAAGCTTCATCACACTCCCCTCATGGTGCTACTTGCATGCGCATTAGTGTTGCCTGGGTGCCGTCCTCCTTCACAAGGCCATGCCAGTCCTGAGGCTGCAGAGGAATTGGCGCAGATTACGGCAATCCTGCCGGAGGTGGGAGTGGAAGAAGTGCTGGAACTTCCTGATGCTGAAGATATCTTTACCCTGGTGGCAGCATTCGGGGTAACCCCCGATGCGCGACAAGCCGCCGCTAATTCCGGCATCACCATGCTGCATCTGGCTTGTCTGTTCAAGAAGCCGGAGCTTGCCCGCTGCCTGCTGCTAGACCACGCGGATCCCAATACTCGCAGTGTAACGGGGGATACACCGCTGAGTCTTGCCGTTGCCATACGTGGTGTTGAGGATGAGAGGGTAACGGATGACACCATTATCGCGCTCCTTGATATCCTTCTGGCAGGAGGAGCCGATATTCATGCGGCAGCACCGAATGAGATGCCTCTGCTGAATTATGCAGGTTTAAGCAGTTACAGTGAAAAAATCTTTCTCTATCTGCTGGATAAAGGCTGCAAGCCGGATGCTGTAACCTGCCAGGCACCTGCAATGATGGGTTGGAATACGGCGCTTCAACGCGTGCTGCATATGGGAGCAGCCAAGGCGCCTGAGGAAATGGACGCACTTCTGCTCATGGCTGCAGCAAATCTGCACAAGGATACAGTGGAGCTGCTGCTCAATGCCGGGGCAGATGTCAATGCTCAGCGGATGGCCGGCACAACGCCGCTTCTGGAGGCTGCCGGACACCTGCTTTCCCCGGCGGAAGAAGAAGAAAGCGAGCGCAAGGCCGCCATCCTCGATATCTGCGCGCTGCTCATTCAGCGCGGTGCAGACCCTCAACTGGCAGAAATACGCCAGGATGGCTCACCCGCCTTCAGCGCCACAGATATTCTGACCAGGGACAGCGAAACCATAGAGGAGCTTAGAAAACGCGGCGTGGACCTTACCCCGCCGGAAATTACCTACACCAGCGGCATAGCACTGCTGGAGGCCATAGGAAAAGCCACTGTTCTGGAGCAGGTTCCCCCGGCAGGCGCGTTCGATGCCATCGCCACTGCGCTTACCCCCACAGAGGAGATGTACAAGCACCCGGGCTACCATGATATTCTGCCCATGGCTGTGGAACTGCTGCATGGAATTGATGCAGCCAGGGCATCACAACACGTGGCGGCTATGCTCCTCTGGACAGGCGCAGAAGCCTGGGAAAAGGGCCATGGAGACTGTGTGCTGCCCGCCATTACGAAATGCGAAAACATTGTGCTGCCCAAGCAGATTATCTGCACCACGGCCGAGCATCTTGCCAAGGCTGGTAAGGTAGACAATGCAGCCTCCGTTATCGAGCTTCTTTCCCGCTGCCCGGATGCGGAGGCGGAAATTAATCAATATTGCCAGCATGAATCCACCGCGCTTCGGGCGGGTGCGCTCGGGGCAAAGCTCCGCCGCGCAGGCCTCCCCACGCCGCGAGATGGCGATGTGCAGCTCTGGCTGGAAAACCACAATCGCACTGCCGATTCACCTGCAATGCAGAAAGCCGTCCTGCTGACCTCGCTCTCCCGCCTGTGGTACGGCGATATGCTGCCCGGTGAGCAGGAGCAGATGCTCCGCGCCATGGAGGAAATTGGTGCCACTACAGCGGCCGTCCGCTACCGCGCCATTGTGGCAGCCATGGATGACCCCGATGAACTGGATAAGCTCACAGAGGATAGCGATTCCTGGAAATTTGAGCTCGAAATCGCTACGGCTCAGTTTATCCTCAGGAATGCCGCGGCATTTAGAACAGCTGCCCCTTAAATTCCAGGTTGACAGACGGGACGATTTGCTTTAGATTTATTAAAGCCAATGAGCATCTGCCGCACAGCTTTATTTTCCTTCATCACAACGGGTCTGGCCATGAGTCAGGAGCCTGCTCCCACCTCGCAGTCACAGGAAGGTATACGGCTTCCTCAGCTGCTGGATACCCTGCACCTGCCCGATGAGGATGAGAATGGAGACACGCTGCTTATTGCCCTTGCCCGGGTAGCCAGCAGCCTTCCAGCTTCATCCCGGGGTCAACTGCTGGAGCCACTGCTTGAGGAAATGCTCCGCGAAGGGCACGACCCTCTGCATGAGAACAAGTCCGGCTGTAATGCTGTGTTTTACCTGGCAGCCATGCCGGATTTCTACAACAAGCTCCAGGCGAACAATCTGTTGCCGCGTGAGCTGGCGTTGCGTATTCCTCACGAGGAGGGCCCCCTGCTCCGCTATATGAGATTGCGCAATAGTCAGGCCTTGCTTTCCAAATCTCCCGGGAGCCATGATTACCTGGTTCGGCGTTATTGCACGCCAGCCTTTGAACGGGCCCAGCGGTTAGTTCAGAATTACCTTGCAGCTCCCGCTCTTTCTGCCATTCCCACCGGGGCGTTGAGCGACTGCCTTACCTTCATGCATCTTGCCAGCCCACAGGCCGCAGAGGGGTTCATCAATTCTCTCACCCTATGGGAACACGGTGAGCATTTTCTAGAGGAAATTCCGGCACATCTGCTTATCACGCTGCACAGCATGGGGTGGAATGTTAACCCTGAGCTGCTGCGCAAGGCCCTCCATAAGCTTGGCACCATGCTTCCTATCAGCAAGGATGACATGATAGAATGTGCTGCATCGGCCCCCATGTCCCGCATCCTTGAAATGCTGACTAATAGCGAAGGCCAGGGGGCCATGCCTGAACTTCAGCAGTATGCCGAAGCCTTTGACCCGGAAATCGTACATACGGCTCTGGTGCTGCAGATGAAACTGCAGGGCTTACCTATTCCCTGGGATGCCGCGTTCCTCAGTCTCACGCACCCGGAGGCAGTGCAGATTCGCGAGACGCTCAGGGTGGATGCCACCATACGTTATGGGCATATGGATAAGCTCACCGCCCAGCAGATTACAGATGCAGTCGCAGTATTGCGCCAGCATAACATGCCGCTTCACGCGGATATGCTGGAAGGTATTGTAGCCAGAGACGCAATCATTCTTCGCCCCGAGTTACGCCCGGCATTCCGCACCCGGTATGAAGAGCTCCGGGAAGCGGCTCCGCATGTTGCGCTTCTCCGCTACCTGATGGAACACCAGAATCTGCTTATCACCGGGGAGGCTGCGCAATGAAGCGCGTTCCTCCTTTGTTCTGGCTGGTCATTCTGAGCCCTACCCGGGTTCATGTTATATGCGTCATTGCTGCGCTGCTGGCGTGTGTGTTCATTCTCTTTCCGGAAATAGGCCCGGCATGTACGGATGATATGCTGCAGATATATGCCGGTGGCACCCTGCTGACCGCGATGGGGGTGTCTGCACTTCTCTTTTTTATTTCTGCCGCTACTCACATGCTTCGGTTAAGTAATACCCGAGCTTTCAGTCAGTTGATAAAATGGTGTATCTGCTGGGGATGCGGCATAGCGCTGTACGTATTGCTTGCCATTTCAGCAGACGTGCAACCACCTGATACCGAAGAGGATAAACTCGCCATTCAAAGTTCAGATCACCTCTATGCGCCCAAGGAGCAGCTGAATGGGCCCGCCTCATTGGTTATTCCCATTGAAACAACTGCACAATCAGCAGACAAGGTGATAGACGCGCCCAACCTGACAGCCCTGGAAAGTGAGCATGCAGAGCTTTTCCAGAATTATATTGAAAAATCACCGCGCTGGTCCGGTCAGGAAGGTGATGATACATACTACTCCAAGCCCGGGCATCTGGTGATGGTACCGCCCACAACCTCCGGCGCCCCAGGCCTGGTTCATGTCTGCTTCCGCACTCTGGTGGAAGGTGACCGACTGCCGCAGGGATTCTCCGTTGTGCAGCCTGGTGGCAATTTTCCCGACTCTGCGGACGAGAGTAAATTTGTTTCCGATTTAGCTGTAGATCTGGGTCGGAATCACTTTCTGCTGCTGGCATGGCGCGGCAGCGCACACCGCGAGACCGCCTATAAGGCCATCAATGCGGCTATTGCCGCCATCGATGCCCGCATGCAGCCTCTGCGAGACACACCTACAGAAGAGATGGTCGAGCGTTTGCTGAATGGCCGGGAATCCTACCCGGGCAGCACACCGGAATTCCGGCTTAGTGAACCTATTGCGCAAGAGGGCGCCTACCAGGCTGAACTATACGCAAACCCCGGCGAACCCGGCATTATTCTGGTTTATATCAAAGAACTTAAATCCAGTCGCACGCTGCGTCTCATGAGCTGCCCAGCCCGTTACTCCAACAACGACCAGGAGCTTTTCCGGCATGATTTCCCCGGCTCTATGCCAGACTGGATTCGCAGCTCTGTAGCGGGTGACGTATCGAACCTTTTCCCGGCAAATACACCGATTTTTGCCATACGCCGAGGCCCGCAGCACCAGTACTTCGGCGTTGCGTTCGAGGTATACTTCAAGCCTACGGATGTGCGTAAGCAGCAGCGCCATCTCATCCGCCGCTGCTACAAGGTTCAGGCCTATGAGCCGCCGGTGGCGGAAAGTCCGGCCGCTGACAGCCCGAAAACTTGACAATACACGCATTTCCGGGCATACTTCCCGCGTTATGTTACATTTACACGATACACAGACGGGGGCGGTAAAGCCAGTGCAGGCAGAAGACGGCAAGCAGCTGCGCTTCTACTGTTGCGGCCCCACTGTGTATGCCGCTGCTCATATCGGTAATTTCCGCACTTTCGTTGTACAGGACGTGTTCCGCCGTGTTGTGGAACTGGGTGGCCTCCGTACCAAGCATGTGCGCAACCTCACCGACGTGGACGACAAGACCATCCGTAACTCTCAGGCTCAGGGTATGCCGCTGGGCGAATACACCGCCAAGTGGACAGCCAAGTTCCATGCGGACTGCAAGGCGCTCAACTGCCTTTCCCCGCATGTGGAGCCCAGCGCCGTAGGTCACATCAAGGAGCAGCTGGATATCGTGCAGAAACTTGTAGACGGTGGTCACGCTTACCAGAGCGAGGACGGTTCCGTGTACTTCCGCATTTCTTCCTATGCTGACTACGGCAAGCTGGCTCACCTTGACCGCCAGGAGCTCGACCTGGGCAAGACGGCCAACTCCCGCGCCGATACGGACGAGTACGAGAAAGACAGCGTGGCTGACTTCGTGCTGTGGAAAGCCCGTCGCCCGGAGGACGGGCCGAACTTCTGGCCATCTCCCTGGGGGGAAGGCCGCCCCGGCTGGCACCTTGAGTGCTCTGCCATGAGCCACAAATATCTGGGCGATACCTTTGACCTGCATTCCGGCGGCGTGGACCTGGTGTTCCCTCACCACGAGAACGAAATTGCCCAGAGCCGCTGCGCCTGCGGCGGCCACTTTGCCCGCCACTGGTTCCACGTGACCCACCTGCTGGTGGATGGGGCCAAGATGAGCAAGAGCCTGGGTAACATGTACACCCTGGACCAGCTGCAGGAGATGGGCTATACTCCCGCCGCTCTGCGCTATGTGCTGGCTGGTGCCTACTATCGCCGCCCGCTCAACTTTACCCTCACCGGTATGAAGGATGCCACCAGTGCCCTCAACAAGCTGGGTCGCTTCGACAAGGAGCTGGCCAAGGCCAGCGGTGCCAAGGAGCCCACCTACCGCGACTTCATCAAGAAAGCCCCTGCTCTGGGCGCATTCCAGCCCGCCTGGGACAGTCTGGAGGATGACCTGAACGGCCCGGAGGCCCTGGGCCACGTGTTCAGCGCCATGAAAGGCATCAAGCCTGCAGAGATGGACGCTGCCGAGGCCGAAAAGACCTGGAAAGCCTTCCGTTTCATCATGGAGGCCCTTGGCCTTCAGCTGCCGGACCCGGATGCCGATATCGAGGTGCCGGAGGACATCAAGGCCATTGCCGATGAGCGCTGGGCTGCCCGTCTGGCCAAGGACTGGGCTGCTGCAGACGCCCTGCGCGGCAAGCTGGCTGAGCTCGGCTGGGCCATGAAGGACGGCAAGGACGGCTACAAACTCACCAAAGCTTAATTTCTGATACACACCATGGACAACAAGGACCTTTCCCTGCTCGGTAAGCACACCGAATTCTTCCGCAGCCCGGAGGACGCTAAACTGGAAGCTTTCCCGAACCGCAGCCCCCAGCGCCGCTATGTCGTCACGCTCGACACGCACGAGTTTTCCTCACTGTGTCCCGTGACCGGTCAGCCGGACAGCTGCCACCTCACCATCACCTACTGCCCGGCAGAAAAGGTGGTGGAGACAAAGAGTCTCAAGTACTACCTCGTATCCTTCCGCAACTATGCTGCGTTCAACGAACAGGTGGTGAATCGCATTCTGGATGACCTCGTGGCCGCAGTGGAGCCTGCATGGATGAAGGTGACTGGCCGCTTCGGTGCCCGCGGTGGTATTCAGCTTACCTGCGAGGCTGAGCACAATCCTGAGAACCGTCCCGCATGAAGGTAGCCGTTCTACTTTCTGGCGGTCTGGATTCCACGACTGCCCTGCACTGGGCGCTGCGCCACCACGAGGTGGTCTGCGCCCTTTCCTTCGACTACGGCAGCAACCATGCTGCCCGTGAGCTGGCCTGTGCCCGCTGGCAGGCTGAGCAGGCCGGTATCCCCTACCACGAGATTGACCTGCGCCCCATTTCTGCCCATCTGGAAAGCGCTCTGCTCAACGGCGCAGAGGCCATCCCCACCGGGGATTATGCCGAGGAGAATATGAAGCAGACCGTCGTCCCCTTCCGCAACGGCATTTTCCTTGCCATTGCCGCCGGTATCGCCGAAAGCAAGGAGGCAGAGGGGCTGGTGATTGCCGCCCATGGTGGCGACCATGCTCTTTACCCCGACTGCCGGGAGGAATTTATGGCAGCCATGTCCGCGGCCATATCCCACGGCACCTATGCCAACCTGCAGATTCTGCGGCCCTTCATTGCCAACACTAAGTCAGAAATCACAGCCATCGGTGCCGAGCTTGGCGTAGACTTCTCGCACACCTATTCCTGCTACTGCGGCGGCGAGCTGCACTGCGGCCAGTGCTCCACCTGCCGCGAACGTCGCGATTCCTTCGCCTCCGCCGGAATTCCGGACCCGACACACTATAGCAATTGAACGTTATGGAAGTCTGTATCATTGAGGATGTGTCCATCATATGCAGCATGGGCTGCCAGGAGCAATCAATACTTCACGCGCTGGAGCAAGGAGTATACGGCCCCATGGAAATGAGAGAAGTCGGCGGCAGGCTCGTTCCTGTTGGCGCCGTGGGGGTATCCCTGCCGGAGATATCGGAAAAATGCTGGAATACACGAACAAATGCACTCATCCTGCATTGCCTGCTGCGTCTAAGCGCTGCCTGGCGTAATGTGCCGTCTGAGAGACTGGGAATTGTGCTGGGGTCAAGCAATTCCGGCATAGAGGAATACCACAGCGAATGGAAGCAGGGTAACCGCACAGATGAATCGCTGTCTCTGCTTGAGGTTGGCAATGTTGCTCGTTTTGTTGCAGATTTCACAGGAGCAAAAGGCCCGGCGTTCACACTAAGCACAGCTTGTTCCTCCTCTGCAAAGGCGCTCGCCAGTGCAGCCCGCCTGCTGGAGGCCGGGGTATGTGATGCGGTCATTGCAGGCGGTGGCGATGCACTTTGCAACTATGCATTGCATGGTTTCGATGCGCTGCAGCTTATTTCCGATGAGCGCTGTCGCCCCTTTACCCTGCAAGGTGGCGGTGTTAATCACGGAGAAGGCGCGGCTCTATTCCTTCTCACCAGAAGGGAAGCTCATTCAGGAGATATTATTCTGGCAGGCTATGGAGAAACGGCAGATGCCTACCATACAACCACCCCGGAACCCGGCGGGGCTCAGGCGGTCCGGGCCATGCGTATGGCTATGGACATGGCTGGAATACAGCCGCAGGATATTGACTACGTGAACCTGCACGGAACCGGGACAGATGCCAACGACAGCATGGAACTCGATGCCATGCGCGCTTGCTTTGGCACCAGCCAGCCGCCCTGCGGCAGCACCAAGCCCTACACCGGACACACCCTGGGCGCAGCTGGCGCCATAGAAGCTGCCTTCTGCACAGCGCTCCTGAAACATGGCGGAGAAAAGCTCCCCTCGCAACCTTGGCTTGAGACTCTTCCGGACGGCGTAAACATGGCAGATTATGCCCGCCGCCCCCTGCAACATTGTATCAGCAACTCTTTCGCTTTCGGCGGCAACAACATCGCACTTCTGCTCTCCCGTCATGCTTGATGTCGATATTACAGCACTGTTGCCACATCGGCCACCCATGCTTCTTGTTCAGGGAATTCTGGACATCGATATGGAGGCGGAATACATTCTTGCGGCAGCCCGATGCAGCACCAAGGATTTGTTATACGATGCAGAGCTTGGCGGTGTAGCACCGGCCGCAGCCATTGAGATACAGGCTCAGGCTATCGGTTTGTTCAGTGGATATTCTGATATGATGCAGGGAAAGGGGCCGGCAAACATGGGCAAGTTGCTTTCCGTCAAACAATACAAAGTCTATACTACAGCGCTCCCCGTGGATATCCCTTTGCAGGTAGAAGCCAGGAGTGTGCTCAATGCGCCTCCTGTAGGTGTATTTGTGTGCAACATCCGCGCCGGGGAACAGTTGCTGTCTGAAGCAGAAATAACAGTTTATAGAGAAGATTAAGCGCCATGAAAGTAACGGTGTATCACCAGGTCTCTTTTTTTGAAATGGATCCCATGAACGTGGTCTGGCACGGCAACTATATCAATCTGTTTGAGAAGGCTCGTGCAGAACTGGTTCTGAAACTCGGTCTTACATATCCCAGAATGGCAGAATTGGGCCACACATGGCCCGTTGTCAAATTGCGCTGCAAATACTTGAAACCGGCCACTCTCAACCAGAAGCTTGCCATCACCGCCGAACTGAAGGATTATGTGAATTCGCTTACGATGACGTTCACTATACGCGATGCAGAAACGCAGGAGCTTCTGACAAAGGGGGAGACAATGCAGATGGCCGTTGATATCAAGACAGGTAAGACAGATATTGTCAACCCACCCTATTTCATTGAACTTGTGAACAAGGCGTTGGCCGCCGAAATCAATTAGCGCATATGCCCCAGCCATTTGCTCTCTGTATCGTTATTCCCTGTTACAACCACGGCAAGGAGCTTTCTGCCTATCTTCCGCAGGTCGCTGCTTATGGTATTCCTATCATTGTGGTGGATGATGGCAGCGCTGATGCAGAGGCGGCACTTATCAGAGCAACCGTGGAAGCCGCAGGGGCAAAGCTGCTCCGTCTTTCTGAGAACAAGGGGAAATGGGGCGCTATGACTGCAGGCCTGCAGGAAGCGGCTGCGAGTGGATACACACATGTACTTCAATGTGATGCCGATGGCCAACACGACCCGCTGGCCATTCCGCAATTTGAGGAGCAAGCTCGTAAATCACCTGCTCATCTTATCCTCGGGCAGCCGAAGTATGGTGAAGATGCGCCGGCCGCCCGTATGAAGGGGCGGCAGATAACCAACTTCTTTGTCTGGTTGGAAACCGCCGGCGCTTGCAAGGTGGATGCTATGTGTGGTTTTCGCCTGTACCCCTTGGAACGTACCCTGCAAATTCTGAATCGCAGGGTTGTTGAGCCGGGAATGGGGGGAGATATTGAGTTGCTGGTGCGGTGTTACTGGGCAGGAATTCCCGTTACCACTCAGGAGATACGCGTGTGCTATCCGGAAGGAGGCCGCTCCAATTTCCGGATGCTTCGCGATAATCTTATCATTTCCTGGACTCACACAAAGCTTTGCACGGCCGCACTGCTGCACCCGTGGCGGCTGGTGAGAGCACATAGGCCACGGTAAGCCCCAGACTGACCGCTATGCCCATATCCTGAGTAACAGAGAAATTGGTAAAGGCAAGCACGCCAAAGACGCTCCAGGAGGTGAGGAAGGAAATCAGCACCGCGAGAGCCGTGATAGAACTGCCGAGTTCATGCGTAGCCCTGAAAATGGCATAGTCACACCCCAGACCAAGCACCAGATAACACGCAAGCACATGGAAAAGGGTGAGTGGCACACCAAATAATGCCAGACCGCCGAAAACACACAGCACGCCGGCAAATACCGGTCCGCATGTACGCAGGGCACTCCTCACCCCGAAACTAATAGAGAGGACAGTGAGCACAAGGGCCAATACAACGCCCATGAGCACCATGAGCTGCACGCGCCACTGCCGCACCTGATTCTGAAGCTCTGCAAAACGATCAGCCTGCTCCAACCACGGATGCTGAGGCAACGATTCAAGCTGCGACTCATATTTCCCCGGCACCAGAACCAATCCACACCCTTCGCCCCATAATGAGCCAAGTGATACAAAGGGCGAATCTGCCCGCAGCAGATGCTCTGGCAGCAAGGGGCCGGGCCAGGTATCCGGCATCTCCACCGGCACATCCTCTGCATATGCCGCAACAAGATTTTTCACCAGTTCAAAGTTTTCCTTCTGTCGAGCAGCGGATGGCACAATAGCAGATGCTGAGGTATAGAAAGGCACCCCAGCCTCCCTCAGCTCGGCTCCCAATTTTTCCTGTCGCTGCAGAATCTCCTCAGTATCAGCCCCTCGTACGACAAGTGTGACCACACCTTGCTCCATTCCGTTGAGCTGGGCTAATTCCTTCTCAGCCTGCAGCAAGGCTGGCTCAGGCCGGTAAAAGCTCCGGAGATCATCACACACAGGAAGTTGGAATACTGCAACAATAAACGCACCCGAAGCCACGCACCAGGGAAGCCACGCAGGCATGCGCCACCGGGCTGCCACTTCCCCCAGTTTCAAGGAACCAGGAACAAGCTTGATGGGAATGGACCTCCTGTATATCAACGGGTAGAATGCAAATATGAACAACATGGAAGCCGCCAGGCCTGCGATGGAAACAGTTGCAATCTGCCCCAGCAAATCAACCTGAGCAACATAGAATGTTGCATATCCTATGGTGCTGGTAAGCAGGCCCAGCAACAACGAGCGACGCAGGGCTGGTGAAATCTCCGCATCGCGCTCTCCATGGTGCCCTACCAGATAATGCACAACATAATCTGTTGATATGCCAACAAGTGAACATCCGAAAACCAATGACAGGATGTGGACACTCCCATGAATCAGCACCGCAGCACCAAGCGCCACCACCCCCGCGGCCCCCAGGGTCATGCTCATGATGAGCATTCCACGCACGGAGCTGAATACCCACAGGAACAAGGCCACCACAATCACAAGGGAAAGTATACTCAGAATGCCCATGGCCTGCTGGCTGGAGCTGCTGGCACGCCAGGTATGGACAGGTGTGCCACACAGCATTACTCCTTCTTCCTGGCAAACGGCAGCTATGGCCGCCATGTGAGTCTGAAGCACCTCAAGCGAATCCGCGGCGGTCTCGGGCAGCAGGAGTGGCAGGTAGGCATAATGCACATCCCCCCGGCGGGTCAGCAGAACACCATCCCGCGGCTCAAACCCATTCTGCCGCACCAGGGGATTTTCTAACAGAAAACTAGTAGCAAATCCGTACGGGTCTTCATCCACCGGATAAAGAGATAAAGGTACAAAGCTGTATAAATTGGCCAGGGCCTCATCGCACAGGGACTGGCTATCTCCCTGCTGCAATGCAGAACGGTGCCGCGGAGAAAGCAGCTGGAATCTGTATGGACGGAGAAACTCACAGACTCGTCCCAGGCTGGATTGGTCTGTAATCGGGCGAACGCCCTCCGGAAGCGATGCAGAAAGCTTCCGGGCCTGCTCCAGCACCTCCTGTTCCGAAGCGCCCTTTATCAGCACATTAACCTGCCTGCTGCTGGTCCTGGCCATGCGCTCCAGCAATTGCGTGGCCCCACTATCACCACCAGTCGGCAGCAAATCATACAAACTGGTATGAACATGTACCCCGCGCAGCAAGAGCACCGCCACTGCTGCGAGGAAGATAATGCAGGCAAATGCCCGCTTGAGCATGTCTCCGTTCATATGGACTAGAGCTCAAAAGGGGACTCGGGCACCTTTTCTCCATTGCGCACATTGGTGAATGTTACCTTAGTCACCCCTTGGCGGCCGGATTCGTAGTACACGTTATTCAATTCACCTTTACGAATCACCAGCAACATCCAGCGCAAATCATTCGACTCGTGGCGAGCCTTAAGCCCAAGCACCAGTACATGCTTCTGCACATCGGCACGGCAGGTGATATCAAAAATACGCTCCATCTGCTTCAGGAAAGCCGGGTCCATCTGTTGTGTAAAGGCCCCGGTAATCCGCCCGGAGGGTACTCCTTGCAAATCTGTACGGCGAAGCTCCCGCCCCTTGGCATCGTACACAGTTAAAGCGGCAGGGGTAATGAGCATGGCATTGCGTACGGGATGCGAGGTGCGCCACATCATCCCCTGCCCCAGCCGGTATTCAAAACTACCACGGCTTTTCAGAATACGCCCGGACGGCATCGTCCGCTCCATGGTGAAAGCAGCAGTTGTATGGGGAGCCTGTTTAATCCACATTTGCAAAGCAGGATAGTCGGTCACCTTATTCACGGGGAACTCCGGCATTGCACCAGAAGCTATCGCGCTGTGACACAGCAGAGCCAGAGTGATGATGATACGTTTCATTTCCAGAAATTATAGAAGTTAAACCAGTTTGCAGGGTACAGGCAGCACAGCTGCTGCAGCATTCCTGAAAAGAGCATAGCCAGGGGTTCTGCCTTCAACTCTCCATCAGGAGAAAGACATTCTACATGCAAATCATACATCCCCCCATTCTCGGCAAGGCAGAATGAATACACTGGGCACCCCAGAGAAGCAGCCCAGCGGAAACAGCCGCGGGGGAATTTGGCCACACGCCCCAGAAACGGCGCTGAATAGTTTGCCCGGGCTTCCTCTCGCCACGTTCTGTCCCCTGCCATCACCACCATAGCGCCATTCTCGACCTTTTCTGCCATTTCCATAGATAATGCAGGGCCCAGATCCTGCACGGCATGCACATAGGTTTCCAGCTTGCTGCCGCCAAATTTCAGCTGATGCTTAGCAAATGCCTGCGTTGCCGTGGTATCCATGAAGACATGTATTTCCCCGGGCATGTCACTTCTGGTGCAATCAAACAGAACCCGGAGCATATCAAAGCAGCCCAGGTGGGACGTGACGCAAAATACGCCCTGCCCCTTCCTGTACAGATTTGTCAATTCCTCATATGCAGCCGGAGTACACACCCGCACCCGCTCCATATTAAAAATGCCGGCACGGCATGCCAGACGATCAGCCAGGGTATACGCAAACGTGCGCAGATGCACAAACCCGCTGAATGGGCGTTTGCCGGTGAACTGGCTCCACTGACGGCGAAACAAAGCCGATGCGTAGCGGGCCCTGCGCAAAAAGGGATATGCAAAAGCGATGACGACTGCAACCAGCACACGACATGCACGCTGCCCACAATGAAGATAGACCCAGAGCAGTAGATTAATGCCCAGCCCGCTCACGTGGGTCTCTCTGTTCACGCGAGCACACATTGCATAAGCGAATACTGATACTTACCAAGGGAATGCCAGGACTGGCGAACCTGGAGCCCGGCCTCGCGTACGCATTCCTCCATCTCTGCAGCGGTGTAGAACTTGCTGTTACCGTTAGCCATGCAGGTGAAATACAGCGAGCCCTGAGCAAGAGAATAGGCGGCGGCATCAAATGTCTGGCAGTCAATGAAAGGCTCAGAAATAAAGATGCTACCACCCGGCTGGAGCACATCAGCAGCCTTGCGCAGAATATGAACTATCTGCTCATGGGAGAAACAATCCAGGAACTGAGACATCCATACGACACTTGCCCCCGTAGGCCAGGGAACATCGCTCAGCACGTTTGCAGCCGCATATCGGCAACGGTCTCCGGCCCATGCCATATTGGCGCGAGCCATCTCCAGCTGGCCAGGCAGGTCTACAATGGTCACATTGGCGTCTTCTACCGCGCGCAGCAGACACCCGGCAAACTTTCCTGTGTTTCCACCCACATCAAACACATTCTCGAGCGATGCATTTGCGCGCATTAACTCAATGGCCTGGGCAAAGAAGGCATCAGAATAGAGATGGTCAAAAGTAAACCAGCTTGTACGGGCAGGCTCAGGCAGGCGCGAAAGGCCTTCATAGATGGTGGGCCAATCACCAAATACCTTGAGACCGGAGGGTTTACTCTCCTCCAGAGCCTCCCAGAGCTTATCTGCTCCCAGGTAGCAGACATCTGCCACAAAATCGAAGTTTGCCCGGGTCATTTCATCGCTGAGCAGGCAATACCCCACGTCGCTGAGAGTCAGTGTACCATCTTCTGCTTCCGTAAGCACACCGGCTGTCACGCCGGATTCGGTAAGCACATCAGCCATATAACGGCCATAACGCACAACAAGGTCTTTTCTCGTTGCGGGTTGATTCTGCTCCAGATACTCTAACATTCCACACTTGAGCATAGCGCGCACAGCCTGAAATGCAAGCGGGCCAAATGCAATTTGTTGCGCTGCTGCAAGAGCACGCACCATACGGGGAGGTGTATTTCGTTTGCGCCTACGGGGTTCAGATTTCATGGCAAAAATTAGAGACAAGATATGTAGCAGAATTTGCTTTCTTTGTCAACTCGTAATTAATGACTCGCACACATTCAATTTTACATTGACACAAGCAAAGGTTAAGTGTTATAACATGCGCGCTCTGCTCTAACAATTTATCAATCATCACCAAATCACTCACACTTTTTTCTTGCGCATGCCTCATTCATCCTCCCATAAATGGTGCCTGATTACGGGCTCAAGTCGCGGCATTGGTGCAGCCATTGCCCGGAAACTGGCAGCCGAAGGCTATGCCATTATTCTTCACGCGCGCAACAATCGCCAGGCTTGCGATAACCTGGCTGCAGAGCTGACAGACGCCGGCACACCCTGCCGTGTTCTCATGTTCGATATTGCGGATAGAGAGGCAACCACGCAGGCTCTGAAGGCAGATATTGAGGAACACGGGGCGTATTACGGCATCGTTTGCAATGCGGGAATCACCCGTGACACTCCCTTCCCGGCAATGGAAGGAGAGCAATGGGATGCCGTGCTCCGCACCGATCTGGATTCTTTCTATAATATCCTCTCGCCTTGCGTCATGCCCATGATTCAAAACAGAAAGGGTGGCAGAATCATCACCATCTCATCAGTCTCTGGTGTGGCTGGGAATCGCGGCCAGGTGAACTACAGCGCAGCCAAGGCGGGCATCATCGGCGCCACAAAGGCACTGGCCCTGGAGCTTGCAAAGCGGAAAATCACCGTGAATTGCATTGCTCCCGGCATCATTGAAACGGACATGATTGAGGGGCTTCCGCTCGATGAGATGCAGAAAATGGTTCCCCTGCGCAGACTTGGCAAACCTGAGGATATTGCAGCAACCGTGGCATTCCTCATGTCGGACGGCGCATCCTACATTACACGCCAGGTGATTAACGTGAACGGAGGTCTTGTATGAGCAGAAGAGTAGTCATTACCGGCATGGCCGCCATCAGCACGCTGGGGCGGACTCAGGAGGAAATTCTTCAGAACCTGAAGGCACAGAAGAATACCACGCGTCACATGGACGAATGGGTACACATTCATGGATTGCGTTCTCATCTTTTTGCAACGCTCAAGGATTACACGCCTCCCGCGGATTTACCTCGCAAAAAGACCCGCACCATGTCCACCGTCTCGCTGCTGGCTGTTGATTGCACGCGAGAAGCCCTGCGAGATGCAGGACTGGAAGATAGTGAAGTGTTGACCAATGGCCGCACCGGCGTAGCCTATGGCTCATGCTCCGGCTCACTGCGCGCCATGAAGGGGTGTGTCACGCTGCTGGAGGATGACAGCACGCGTGACATGAACTCCACCACCTACATCAAGATGATGGGCCAGACCGTTCCGGTCAATCTGTCTCTGTTCTTCGGCACCAAGGGCCGCCTGATTAACAGCAGCACAGCCTGCACATCCGGCAGTGTCTCCATCGGCATGGCATATGAAGCCATTCTCATGGGTAGGCAGGATGTGATGATTGCCGGTGGCGCAGAAGCCTGCAATGTGGTGCAGACCGCCGTATTCGATACCCTTTTTGCAACCAGTACACGTAATGATACGCCGGAGATAACCCCTGCTCCGTTTGATGCCAATCGCGATGGCCTTGTGCTTGGCGAAGGCGCCTGCACCCTCATTCTTGAAGAGCTGGAACACGCTCTTGCCCGAGGCGCCAGAATCTACGCAGAGCTGGTTGGTTTCGGCACCAATACAGATGGCTCGCATGTGACTAATCCGAATGCTGCCACCATGAAAAACGCCATGGCTGAGGCGCTCGAAATTGCCGGGCTCACACCGGATGACATCGGCTATGTAAGCATGCATGGCACCGGCACGCAGAATGGCGACATAGCCGAGACAACGGCAACCCGCACCATTTTCACCACCCCGATTCCCGCCAGTTCACTTAAGGGCTACACCGGGCACACCCTGGGGGCCTGCGGTGCGCTGGAATCCATGGTCAGTATCATGATGATGCGCGAGGGCTGGTTCCACCCGAACCTGAATCTTAACACGCTGGATGAAAACTGCCACGGTGTGGATTTTATTACAGGCGCGGGCAGAAATATCGATACAAAGCATGTGATGAACAATAACTTTGCATTCGGCGGCATCAACACCAGCCTCATTTTCCGCAAATGGGAAGCCTGAACGCACCATATGCCATCAAGGCAGCATGCTTTTGCACTGAGCCCCCCGCAGCCATACCTCGCGGGGTCTTCCCCTGCGCTCCGCCCAGGCGGCTCAGCAATCTGAGTAAAGCCTGTCTGACTTGCGTGACTCAGCTTATTGCGGAACAGGGAGACGCTATTTTGCAGTTGCCGGTGGTGTACGCCAGTCGCCACGGGGAATTAGAGCGCACGCACTCCTTGTTTGATGAATGGGCAGAATACGGAGAAATGTCTCCTGCAGGCTTCTCCCTTTCCGTTCACAATGCTACTGCATCCTTACTTGGCCTTGCATCGCACAACCAGAACAACAGTACAACTCTTGCCGCAGGCGAAGATTCCTTGGCCATGGGCGTGCTGGAGGCGGCAATGTTCTGCAGGAATGGAGGAGATTGTCTCCTGGTGTACGGCGATACATACCCGGACCTTAATGCCGCCGCACTACTTATCAGAGCCGGAGACAACAGGCCTCTGCCCTCTACCTTCACCGAACTTCAGGCTTTATGGAATACAAGCTCCCGCCCATGAGCATCCCGACCCGCGTGCGATGCGCGCTCGCGGTCATGGATTATTTTCTCTTCGGATTCGGTGGCCTCTGTGTCTCTGTCGTTCTGCTGATACTCAGGCCGTTTTTCCCTGCCAGAAAGGAGAGAGAATTAGGGAGCAAGACACTGCAGTATTCATGGAAACTCATGTGCATGCTGCTGCGGAGCACATGGAACCTCCGCCTGCACGCCCCGCAGAAACGAGAAATGGAGCAGATTCGTTCCTCCATTATTGTGGCGAATCATCCATCATTGATAGATGTGGTCATTCTGACAGCAATTATCCCGAAGTGCATGCTGATAGTAAAGCCGGCACTGATGCGGTGGCCATTCCTTCGCCCCATTCTGCGCCGTCTTTGCATTGTAAACAACGGCGATTCCAATGAATTGCTCAAGCACGCGCAAGAGGCCATTGAGCAAGGCTTCAATATCATCATCTTCCCGGAAGGAACCAGAACAACACCTGGCAAGAAGAATAAGCTTCACCGGGGAGCCTTTCACCTTGCCATCAGAAGCGGAGCCCCCATTGTTCCCATCCGGATAGATACAAGCCAGCCGTTCCTGACAAAAGAAGTTCCCTGGTGGTATGTGGGTGAACACTGCCCTGTATTCACCCTCACCCTGCATGAGCCGCAGCTGGCCAGACAAGGGGAACCCGCGCATCCAGAAGCCGTTCGGCTCTGCGGTGAAATTGCTTCCCGGCTGGGGTTAGATTAAATAACCCGGCTGTTTCCCGGTTTCGCTCACGGCAAATCGTCCCTGACATGCCTTTACCTCATTGTGGGTCAGCATAATCTCCACGGAGACAGAATCGCCTTTTCTGCTCAACGTCACGAGTTGCTCATCTCCAGGCAACGTTTCTGCAGAGAACTTAAGACGCACAATTCCATCTACGCGCAGTCCCCAGTAATTCTGCAGCAAAACGCTCAGCCCCTGCAGAATCACCACACCGGGCACAATCGGGTATCCTGGAAAATGCCCGGCAAAGTATGCCGCGTCCTGCACATACAACAGCCGGAATACAAGCTTGTCAGCAGATTTTGCCACCGGAGTCATCAGCGGTAGCTGCAAGGAGCAGTTAAACAGAGACTCTACAGCCGCCTGTGTTACCTTCCCCTGTGCATTGCATGGGAGCTCACCGACAATACGCCACTTTCTGGGAAGCAGAGTCTGCTCCACCTGTTGTGAAAGCACGGTTCGAAGCGCTTTCTTGAGCCCGGTGTATCCCTCAGTTTTGAGAAGCAGCTCTCCCTCCTGCGTTGGAACAACGGCAACAGCCATGCGTGCTACCCTCTGGTTGGCTGGAACCAGTGCATATGCCTGCGCTACCAGCCCACTGTCCAGCAGGCATTTTTCCACCTCGGTAAGAGATACTCGCTTATCCGCGAGCTTTACAATTCTATCCACGCGCGGATGCAAGAGAAAACGCCCGCCGGAAAGAAACTCTGCAGAATCACCCAGGCATGCCGGTGCCCCGGACAACACCGCAGGGGAATAGATATGCAAACCACCGTCCCTCGCGTTTTCCATATGCACCAGGGTAAACCGCTGCCATTCCTGGGTCTTCAAGGGCATGCGGTGCGCAGCAACCCCGGTTTCAGAACTGCCGAAGATTTCGTAAACGTCGGCCTCGGTCGCCTCCGCCACGCTGCGAGCAACGGATATGGGCAAAGGCGCACCAGCAGAAAGTAATCGTACCGGGCGGTGGGACAATGGAGTCAAATCTGTATTCTCTGCCCAGATGCGAAGGAATGCCGGCGTCGTCACCAGCCAGGCAAGGCTTCCGGGGGTAGCCAATGCGTCTACCCGGCTCAACCAGGGAGACAGCCCGACAAATGGGGCTGTGTCGCTCAGCAAACATCGGCTGAGCGGTAATAAGAGGCCGAAAATAATGCCGTAGGCATGGTGAAAACTCACAGTGGAAAACACCTCAGTGGTAGCGGAGTCTTCAGGGAAGACTTCCTCAAGCATCTGCAACTCGGCCTCCAGATTGGCGAAACTCCGCACTATTCTCTTGGGCTCACCTGTACTGCCAGAGGTAAAAAACTCAACGGCCACGGAGGCTGAATCCACGGCCTTCAGTTCTGCAGGAGCCTCTGCTTTGCCTAACTCATGCACAAAGATTGTTCCAGAAGCCTCCAGTCGGGCTCGCGTATTTTCGCACAAGTTGCCCGGCAGGATGGTTCTGATTTCTGCATAGAGGCACGCCAGCAGGCCAACTGCAAAATCATAGTTATCATCTGCATGCAGCACGGCGCTCCCGGCTCCACTCTGCCTGATTGCCTGAACCAGACAGGCAACATCGCTCCGGAAATCACCAAGTGTTACTATGCTTTCGCGTCGACGGAATAAAGGTGTATCCTCCTTGATATCGGAAACTAAAAGGCGTGAAGGAAAAATCATAACGAAAGAAATTCAATGCTGATTACTCTGCTTTCTCTGCACATACCGGCGCACAAGCCATTCACCGGCAAGCAGCAGACCTATCAGTATATACGAAATGCAGCCGTTGTACAAGGTCCAGATTTCCCAGTTCCCCATGAGGGCGGTAAGTGCTGAGACCGTTATATTGAAACAGAAAAAGCCCACCCACACCCATGTCACCTTCCGGCAATACGAGATAGCGGAGTCCGGCAAGGGCTCTCCCCTGCTCGCCAGCCGGGCGAAGCGCTCAATCATGCTAGGCGGCGTAATCAAGCTGCTCCCGAACTGAGCAAGAAGCACTGAGCTCACGAGAATGGGATAGAGCTTGAAAAAATCCGGAGCATCCGTCATTGCTACGGCTACAAACAAGCCCATCGCAACCAGAGGATTAAGCAACTTGCCTGGTTTGCGGGACCTGAACCATTCCACTGCGCATACCAGGAGCAATATGGGCAGGATATACAGGCAGATTTCCTGTAAATGCTCCCGGAAAGAAGTGAGTACCCACAGCACAAGCAGTGGGTACAACACAGCGCAGATTCCTGCCAGTATCTTTATCAGCCAGATCATGCTCTGGCGTCTACGGCCTTGCAGATTACATCCAGCAAGCCTCCGTAATTGCGGACTTCCTTGAAATCCTCTGGAGTCAGCGTCACCTCGAATTGCTTCTGTACACTCACTACAATGTCAACGGCATCAATACTGTCCAGATCCAGTTCCTCAAAAAGGTTTGTCTCGTCTGTCAGGTTATTTCCCTCCAAATCAATGGAGAAATCGTTCTCCAGAACTTCTCGCACAAAGGAATCTACTTTTTCTCTGGTAGTCATGAGTTCTCTATCACTTATTCTGATTCTTCATTATAAATGCAGCAAGAGTGGCAACGGTTGCAAAATGGCTGTCCACATCTTCGGTCTCCTTATCAAGCGTCACATGGTAGCGGCGACGCAGCATGGTGCTGATTTCCATAGCATCAATAGAATCAAGGGCCAACCCGTCTTCTGTAAAAAGCGGGGTCTCAGGTGTGATAACCACATCGTCCTGCAAATCCGCAACCTCCACAATAAGTGTCTGCAGCTCCTCTATCAAGGTCTCCAGATTTTTCGTTTCTTCGTTGTTCATGAGGGCGTACATTCTAACAATTCTTAATTCTGCTGTCAATGCTTTGTCTCTCCTCAATAACATCTGGGATAGTTTAATTATGTCTGCATCCTGAAAATTCTTCTATCCCTGCATATTATTTACTTGCGTTCTAATGAGATGCTGATAATATGCAAAAATCCTCCTCTTTTTAATAGGCTATAACCTTTAACATCATTACTGGCGATGAAACGGACACTCTTTATAGCAGCAGTGATGGCATGCTGCCTGGTCGGGGCAAAGGCAGCTACCTACACTAATCTCACAGAATCGTGGTGTGATGAGACAAACAACGTCATCTACAACGGCCAGGGTTACTTTGCCGTCTTATCTGCAACGATCAACACGTCTGTGAATCTCACCATCAACATGGATTCCCTTGTAAGCTACGTGAACTCGAATGACTATACAGGAAGTTCATACATGCTGCTGTGGGAGAACAATGTGGCAAGCTACGGTCTTGGGGACAATGCGGATATGAGTCTCGACACAGGGGAAAGAACGCCATATCTCTCCGGCTGGACAGCGGGTGCATGGAATGCCTCCACCAACAAAACAACATATGACACTCTCATGTCCTATGCTGATGCGAACGGCAACGTCACCCTCACCATTACCAACAGTGCCACCAGCGGCGTGGTGGTGAGTGCCACGAATGCCCAGGGGACAAGCTCCAACATTTACACCGCATCGAATCTTAAGTACGGAGCCATGAATCAGGTTTCGGGTTACCGGGTCAACCTGAATTACGTGACTTCTGTAACGCTCAACACGGCATCCAACCTGGACACAGACACCTACGTTCCCCCGCCCGATTACAGCAAGCCCTTTGAAAGCGAGCGCACCGATGGTACCAGCATTGGTCGAGTCACCTTCCTGGGCGATTCCATTACCCATGGCGTCAACGACCAGAGTTACCGCTGGCAATTCTTCAAAATCCTTACCGATAACGGTATTGAGAATGAAATATCCGGTCCTCGCTCCGGGTATTACAACACCCCCACCCACACGGATGATGCCGGCAGCCGCTACGGCGGCAAGGAGTTTGCCAATGTGCACCTGGCACAGGCTTCGGGGCGCACGCATAACATCATTTCCGGGAGTACGTCGTATAGTGTCAACGGCACTTCCTACACCACTGGTGTGAACTACGGTGGCAATTCTACATCCAGTACGGCAGCAAATTACGACAGCAATACCTGGTTCTGCATGATGGGCACGAACGATATCCTTTCCGACACACCCAACTCCGGTCCTACCACAGCACAATATGCAACCCAGATGCAGAAAGTACTGGGCGGTACCGTTACCTATGACGCCACAAATGACAAGTATACCTGGACTGCTGGCGATAACTGGGGGACGATGAGCACCATCGTGGACGATGTGTACACCGACGGCGACACCTTCTACATGCTCTCCATCACTCCCTGGGGCAGTCACACAAACCACAACCGGGATATGGATCACTATGCCGGTGCCGAATTCAACCGGAATCTGGAGGCATGGACCAAGGCCTACACCGCCAGTACGGGGAAGAACGTGGTCTTTGTTGATGTATCCCGGGGTATGACCAATCCGGCGTCTTCCATCCGCAACATGGGGCATGATGACTTCTTCAACAGCTCATCTGACCGTCTTCACCCGAATGACCAGGGCTCCATCCTCATGGCTGGCAACCTGGCCAGAGCCATGGGACTCGGGGGACGTACTGCGGGGTTGGTGCGACAGAGCACCAGGGGCTGGGATGCAGCCGATATTGGTGCGGTGACTGCAGGCTCGAGTCTGCTGATTGCCGAGAATGCCTTTACAATGGCCGATGGCTACACCATTGATTTATCTGCCAGTTTCGGTGATGGTGCAGCCAACAGCTGGCTTAGCGATATCAATGCTCTGAGTATTATGCTGGGCGATGGCACCAACAGCGGCACACTGAACCTGAGCGAAAGCGCCATCATGTGGGGAACAGATGTGCTCTTCTGCTGGGATAATTCCACCCTGGCGGATGAAGGTAACCTGCGCATCGCATGGCACAATGGTAACACCTCCGATAATGTGCTGAGCGGCTACTATGTGTGGCTGGATGATATGCTCATCGGCCAGGGCCTCCGCGCCACAGAGGGTACGGGGCTTAACGGTATCATGATTTCTGCATCCGGCGCAAATGGTACTATCACTGGGCTCACCTGGGCAGATAAGGCCTATGCGCCTACCACACAGGGCGCCACTTCCCCGGAAAACTCCTATTACACTACGCAGAATCAGGCTCAGAGCATCGGTCTGGCAGGTAACAAATTCAGCGGCAAGGATTTCTCAAATGCAACAGAGCTTGCACTCACCAGCTCTACGCAGATTGTGACCTCTGCTCAGTCGGCAAAGACTGTAAAACTGACCTCTGCAAGCGGCTGGACAGGCATGACCAGCATGGCCAACAGCGGAGAGGTGAATGTGCGGCTCACGGGGCATGTGAACAATACCATCTTCGGCACCATGAACAACGCAACCGGTGCCAGACTTACACTGGAGCTGGTAGATGGCTCTTCCATTGGCAATGGCTCCTACAGCGGGCAGACCGCCGCCATTGCCGGCTCTTACGGCGGCGGCGATGCGGACTCCTTCCATGTATACCTGAACGGTGGCACCATCGGCGGAGATGTTGTCGGCGGTTCCATCAATGGTAACGGAAGCATCGGGGAAGTTAAGCTTGTTCAGAACGGCGCTACGGTGACCGGTAGTATCATCGGCGGTTCCAAGGTTGATGGAGGTGTGGTAGATTCTGCCAGCATCATCGTGACAGGCGGCACTATTTCCGGCAACATCAATGCCGGTGGCGATAAGGGAACCGTTGGCAACACCAGCGTATTTATCTCTGGCGGTACAATCAGCGGCAATATCACCAAGGGCGCAGCTACCCGCAAGGAAGGCTCCTCTGCAAGCGTGACGGTGGTGGGTAATTCGGCCAGAATCGGTGGCGATATCACTGCGGATAATGTGACTCTGCGCGATGTGGCAGTCTCTGGCGCATCGGATGGGTTCGATACCTATACAGGAACGATTACCGCAAGCAGCCTGACGCTCGATAACGTGCAGGTCGACCTGATGGCGGAACTCAGTGCCAGCATTCAGGAGATTGAGCTTATTAACGGCTCCACGACCAGCGCCGTGCTGGGAGACGAGTTCACCCTTGCCAGGCTGACGCTGGCGGACTGCTCCACCTTCTCTGCCCTGAATTCAGTGGGCCAGCAGACGGTGCTCAGCGTCTCCACGCTGGAGGCACATGCAGGTGTCACGCTAAACGCAGATATGGTATTCGATACATCCTCCATGCTTATTCTGGGCGATACTCTCCACACCAATAGCGAGATTTGCCTGTCCAGTGGTATGGGGCTCACGCTTTCCGAGGCCATGCTTACCCAGCTTTACGGGATGCAGAGCGTTGTCCTTTTTGATGGTGTGACCAACCTTGCCTTGAATGGAGATGCTCTGGTAGATGGAGAAACGCTCAAGGTGAACGGCGTATTCGCCAATCTCGATAATGCCTATAACTATGGCCTGTCCTACGTGGGCAGCATGGTGACTCTCCAGGTCATTCCAGAACCGACCACCACTGCATTCAGTCTTGCCGCTCTGGCTCTGCTTGCTGGGCGGCGGCGGCGCAAGAACTAACAGATAAAAAGCCGGCTGCTTTCTTGCAAGCAGCCGGCTTTTTAAGAGTAAAAGGCAATATCAATAATCGCGCTTCAGCAGGTAATCATTGATGGCCAACAGATTCTCGCGGCGGCGGTCGGAGAACACATCCAGCGCAGCACGGGCTGCAGCGGTGAGCTCGCGAGCCTCGGCGCGGGCATTATCCATACCCACCAGGGCGGGATAGGTGGCCTTCTGCACCTTGGCATCCTTGCCGATGCTCTTACCCAGCACCTCCGGCGTGGAGGTCACGTCGAGAATATCGTCGATAATCTGGAAAGCCAGCCCCAGGCAGCGGCCATATTCCGTGAGGGCATCCAACTGCTCCGGTGTACACCCGGCGGACATACCGCCCAGTCTCACAGATGCAATGATGAGAGCGGAGGTCTTGCCATGGTGAATGGCGCGCAGGTCTTCCACGCTCAGTTCACGGCCCTCGCCTTCCAGGTCAAGCACCTGACCGCCCACCAGGTGACGGCTGCCAGTGCGGTAGGCCATCTCTGCCACGTAGTCAGCGGCATCGTAGCGGTCATTAGCTGGCACTCGGGCCAGCATGGCAAACACCTCAGTCAGCAGAGCATCACCAGCCAGCACAGCAATACCCTCGCCGAACACCTTGTGGCTCGTGGGGCGCCCGCGGCGCAGGTCGTCATTGTCCATGCAAGGCAGGTCATCGTGAATCAACGTGTAGGTATGTAGCGTTTCCAGAGCGCAGGCGGCATCCAGCGCAGCTTCCTCGCTGCCACCGCAGGCCTTGGCAGCCTCCAGGCAAAGCAGCGGACGAATGCGCTTACCACCGGCAAAGATGCTGTAGCGCATAGCTTTGTGGATAGTGCTGGGGGCAATATCCTCGCCGGGCAGCAGTTCGTTCAGACGAGCTTCCACCTTAGCGGCCGTTTCCTTGATGAGAGTCTTGATGTCCATGACGGGAAAATGATTTACTTACCCTTCACCAGCAGCTCAGCAATCTGCACGGCGTTCAGGGCAGCGCCCTTGCGCACCTGGTCACCCACCACCCAGAGGTTCAGGGCGTTGTCGATGGCGATATCCTTGCGGATACGGCCCACGTAGCAGGTGTCACCGTTGGTGGAGTCAAGCGGGGTGGGCCACACGTTGCTGGCCACATCGTCCATGAGCTCCACACCGGGCATGCCATCGAAGCAGCCGCGGGCGCCTTCCACATCCACCGGCTTCTCAAATTGAGCGATGCAGGAGATGGAGTGGCTGCGGTATACGGGAACGCGCACGCAGGTGCAGGTCACGTTCAGCTCCGGCAGGTTCATAATCTTGCGGCCTTCGTTGAGCATTTTGAGCTCCTCCTTGGTGTAGCCGTTGTCGGCGAACTTGTCAATCTGGGGCAGCACGTTGAAAGCAATCTGGCGGGGATAGGTCTTAATCTCCACGGGATGACCGTCCACGATGGCGCGTACCTGGTTCTCCAGCTCGGTGATGCCGTGCTGCCCGCTGCCGGAAACAGCCTGGTAGCTGCTGGCCACGATGGTCTTCAGACCATACTTCAGGTGCAGCGGGTACAGGGCCATCAGCGTGATGATGGTGGTGCAGTTCGGATTGGCAATGATGTTGCGGGGATGATTGAAAGCGGCCTCGCCGTTGATTTCAGGCACTACCAGCGGCACGTCGGCATCCTGACGGAAAGCGGAGGAGTTGTCCACCACCACGCAACCGGCAGCACCGGCGATGGGGGCGAACTCGCGGGAAATATCGCCACCGGCAGCAAAGAGAGCAATGTCCACATCGCCGAAGGAATCAGCGGTGAGCTCCTGCACCGTCAGCATCTCGCCGCGGAATGCAACCTGTTTACCAGCAGAACGATGAGAAGCCAGAAGTTTAAGTGAGGCCAGCGGGAAGTTGCGGGTCTCAAGGCAGGAAAGAATCTCGACGCCCACCGCACCGGTGGCGCCCACGATAGCGACTCTGGGATTATTCATGTTCATGAATGATTGGTTTACAGATTGATAATGTGCCCCTGGCACGCGCGTAGTATACACCATTTCCCCGTATTATCAAGCCTAAAGGAAACAGATATTTCCAGAAATATGCAGCGCAGACGGGCTTATTGATGCTGCTCTTTCTGTCGGCACAATTCCGCGAGAGCTTCGGCGCGGGGAAAAGCCATGTAGAAAAGGCGCTCAGGGGTGGGAATATGCTCCGTCCACACGTTGCCTTGCAGTCCGAGCACCTGCGGCGAAGCCGGTGCGCGGAAACTACGCACCGTTTCCATGGTAATCACGTGTTCTCCGGGCGAGGCGTCTGCTCTATTCTGCGGATAATCAAAGTAAAAATGCGAGTTCGGGCACAGAATGACGGGCATCCCCAGGGCCATAATCTCCTTCATTTTCTCAGCTCGCCAGAGCATAATCCACTGGCCACGCACGCCATTGCACGCAGCCTCATCCCAGGTAATGGCCGGATTCCCCTTTGCTTTCACATAGTCCACCATCTGCTGCATGAACTTCCGCTGCTGCTCAATACCGAGCAGACGGGTATCCACCTCATCGCCACCCAGGTGAATGGGCGTTCCGGCGGGAAAGAGCTCCACAAGCTCGTCCAGCACATCCTTCACAAACTGCACAACCTCCGGCTTTTCGACGGCCAGAATATCGCGCCCCAGCTTGCAGCCGGGCGGAGGTTCGAGAGCAAGCTCGGGATAAGCTACAAGTGCGGCATACACATGCCCGGGGATATCAATCTCCGGCACAATCGTGATGCCACGGGCTGCCCCATAAGCAATGAGGGCTTTCATCTCCTCCTGCGTATAGAATCCACCGTAACAGTTGGCAAAATGGGAGCCGATTTCGTGCTTTCGCCAATCCCAGGCCTGGCCCGGCAAAGCCTTGCGCCACGCGCCGACGCCGGTAAGCTTCGGGTACTTCCGGATTTCAAGGCGCCAGCCGGGGCCATCTGTCAGGTGTAGATGCAAACGGTTGAGCTGCAGTGCCGCCATGCGGTCCATCACCTGCTCCAGCACCGGTATATCAAAGAAGTGGCGGGAAACGTCCACATGCAGTCCGCGCCATTCGTATGCCGGGGCCTCAGCCGCAGCCACACAGGCGGCAGCAAGCGGCATCAGAAGAGATGTAAGCCACTTCATTTCCTCTCCAGAACCTGCAGCAGCCGTGTTACAGGAAGACCAATGACATTGTCCAGGTCGCCCTCAAAGCGTTCAATAATCAAATCGCCATGCTCCTGAATAGCGTAGGCCCCTGCCTTGTCGTACACATGCACCAGGCTCATGTAATGGCGGATGGCGGCTTCATCCAGCGGCCGGAAGGTCACCTTGCTGATTTCCGCGAAATCGCGACGCTCTCCACCGGGCAAGAATACAGCCACAGCGGTGCAGACACAATGCGTGCGCCCCTGCAGCTGCATCAGCATAGCCACAGCTTCTGCCTCATCAGCAGGCTTGCCAAGCGGCTGCCCATCAATGAACACCAGCGTATCAGCGCCAATGATGGTATCCTCCGGGTATTCCGCCGCCACCGCTGCAGCCTTGGCCGCAGCATTGGTGGCACAGAGATCCTCCGGAGCCATGGTGGCATCATGCACCTCTTCGGTATCACGCACAACAACACGGAACTCCACCCCCTCACGAGTAAGGAGTTCGCTGCGGCGGGGCGATTGGGAAGCCAGAATAATCATCGGTTATTGGGGGACATGCGATCCAGAACACGGTGGCGCACCTCATCCGGCAGCTCATGAATGCCCTGAATTGTGGTACCCAGCAATTCGGAAGCTGCGGCGCGGCAGGCCTCGCGGTCCTCCAGCGTCTCGAACTCCATGCCGACCAGAGCGCGGCCCACATGCTCGCCAGAGTAGCGGTAATTGAAGTAGCACAGGTTGGCATACTGCCCCATGACGCGCATGAATTCGGAGAAAGCGCCAGGGCGCTCCGGGAATTCAATTACAAAGAATACGGGATGACTCAGACGCTCACGGTCATAGGAAATCATGCGGAAACGCACGTCGTCGTGATTGGTCACATCACGGGCGGTAAGGCCCTTCTCTGCCAGCGCGCGTTCAATTTCTTCAAATTGCGAATCCGTTGCCAGTACACCGAAAACAGGTTGCTGAATATCACCTGCCAGGCGGCCATACTGCACATCCGTCAGAAGCACACCGGACGGAATGTTTTCCAGATACTTCAGAATCTGCCCCCGCTTGGTCTCCATGGGAATCTGCAGGTATCGCTCATGGCGGTTACTCTCCTGCACACCAGCGCGGCTTGCCACCACCCCCATCTGGGCGAAATCCATGTTGGCACCAGAAAGCACCACCAGACACTTCTCACCGGGTTTGATATTACCGTTCTGCCAGTCCTGCAGCAAGGCGGCCAGGCCCATGGCGCCGGAGGGCTCGGTAATCACGCGCAGACCATTCCAGAGCGAGCGGATAGCCTTGCACACTTCCTCATTGGTCACCGTGACAAAACCGTCCAGCAGCTCAGCGCAAAGCTCATAGGTAAGCTCACCGGCCATGCGCACAGCCGTACCATCGCAGAACACATCCACATAAGGCAGGGTCTTGCGCTCTCCGCTATCCACGGCCAGCTTCATGGATGCCTGGTTTACTCCCTCTACGCCAATGCATTTGCAGTCCGGCCAGAACTTCTTGAACCAGCAGGCGCAGGCTGCAGCCAGACCGCCACCGCCAATCTGCAAATACACACGGTCAAACGGTCCCTCGCCGCTCATCACCACCTCATCGGCCAATGTACCCTGCCCACCCATGGTATACACGTGGTCGTAGGGGTGCACGAAGGTGAGGCCATTCGAATCAGCGAACTCATGCGCAGCGTGGGAGGCCGCATCATAGGAGTCGCCCACAAGCACAATCTCTACATTCTCGCCACCGTGCATGCGCACGGCATTCTGCTTTACCACCGGGGTGGAACGCGGCATGAAGATATGAGCCTTGCAACCCAGACGCTTTGCTGCCAAAGCAACGCCCTGCCCGTGATTGCCGGCAGAAGCCGCCACCACGCCGTTGGCACGCTGCTCAGGAGTCAGCTTGGCCATGCAGTTGTAGGCGCCGCGCCATTTGTAGGCCTTAATCGGGCCTAAATCCTCGCGCTTGGCAAAAACTGTTGCACCGATTTCAGGTAGGCAGATTTCCTGCATGGGAGTGGGGGAGCCAACGGCATACACGCGCTGGCGAGCCTGCAGAATTTCATCGAAAAGCGTATCTTTGAGTGTGCTCATAGCCTTATGCGCGGCATTCTACACCAGGAGTTCATCCCGATGCAAGTACGGAGTGTGTAATGATAACTATTTATACGAGGATACACTGCCGTATGCACCAGATTGCGCTTGATTCCGCCATTTTCGCATGGTAGAATCGGCGCGCTATGTTCTACATCACAACAGCAATTGACTACACAAACGGCGCTCCCCACATCGGGCATGCGTATGAGAAGGTTCTGGCAGATGTTCTGGCTCGCTGGCACCGAATGTGTGGCGAAGAAGTTTTCTTCCTGACGGGTGTGGACCAGCACGGTCAGAAGGTACAGCAGAAGGCCGAAGCCGCCGGTATGCAGCCGCAGGAATATGCCGACATGGTGACCCGGAAGTTCATTGCCCTCTGGGAGCGTCTCGGTATCCAGTATGATGGCTGGGCTGCCACCACCGATGCCCGCCACAAGGCCTGTGTGCAGGCTATTCTGACAGATCTTAAGGAAAAGGGCTGCCTGTACAAGAAGGGCTATAAGGGCTTCTACTCCATCCGACAGGAGCAGTTCCTGACCGACAAGGAGCGCAACGAGGAAGGCGTATTCGGGCCGGAGTGGGGCGAAGTAGTGGAGCTGGAGGAAGAGAACTGGTACTTCAACCTCAGCCAGCAGGTTGAGTGGCTGAAGGACTACGTAACCACCCACCCCTCCGTAGTCACCCCCGAGTTCCGCCGTCAGGACCTCCTGAACGCCATCGAGCGCTCCGCCGGCGTGGATTTGTGCATTTCCCGCCCGAAGGACCGTCTTTCCTGGGGCATTCCGCTGCCCTTCGACCCGGATTTCGTGACCTACGTATGGTTCGACGCTCTGGTGAACTACATTTCCTTTGCCGGTTACAAGGCTGAGGATGGCGCCGGACTGCCGGACTTCAACAAGCTGTGGCCCGCCGCATGCGAGGTTATCGGTAAGGACATTCTGGTGCCGGCTCACGGTATCTACTGGCTGTGCATGCTGCACGCCATGGGCTTCTCCGATGACCAGATGCCGGAGCTCCTCGTTCACGGCTGGCTGAACATTAAGGGTGAGAAGATGTCCAAGTCCCTCGGCAACATCGTAGACCCGAACGACCTGTGCGACGCTTTCGGCCCCGAGGCTGTGCGCTACTACCTGGTGCGCGACACCAAGACCGGCTACGACAGCGACTTCGACCCGGAGCGTATGAAGATGATTTACAACACGGAGCTTGCCAACGATATCGGCAACCTCTGCAACCGATCCCTCAACATGTGCGTGCGCTATTGCGGCGGCACCGTCACCCTCACCGAGGGCGATGACGAGCTCTCCGCAGCCCTGCGCGAGAGCATGAGCAACACGGTAGCTAAGTTTGCTGATTGCATGAACTCCTACAACACCTCCGATGCCCTGGCTGCACTGAACGCCCACGTAGGCTTGTGCAACAGCTACATCGAGCAGAAACAGCCCTGGGCTCTGGCCAAGGATGAGGAGAAGCTGCCCGAACTGCAGCGCGTGCTGGCTCACCTGCTGGAATGCTGCGCTCAGGTTGGTTTCCTGCTTGGCTGCGTACTTCCGGAGGCTTCTGCCCGCATTCTTTCCCAGCTTCAGCTGGATGTTGCCGGCCTTACCCCGCAGGCGATGTCCTGGGGCCTGGTGAAGGATGGCCACAGCGTGCAGGCTCCCAGCCCGGTATTCCCGCGCATTCTCTCCGAGGAGGAGAAGGAAAAGATGGCCGCCAAGGCTGCCAAGGCCGCTGAAAAAGCCGCCCGCAAGGCCGCCCAGCAGGGTTAATCATCCCCAATACGCAACTCAATAAATAAAAACAGGCTGAGCACTTAGTGCCAGCCTGTTTTTATTGCGAAGTATTCCCCGTTATGAAACATTCTTTCCTTTTTTTCTCTGGTTTTAGGTCTATTCTACGGAGTCACATCCCCGATTTCTGCCAAAAGATAAGGATAAGGGGGTGAGCCGGGCATTATCCCGGCTCCTGATTTATTTTATGTATTGTATCCAGTTGTAATTAATCTGAACTCCCCCTGCCGAGCTTTGGCTGCAGAGGGAGAGGTACGAGTCCGAAACAGCCTACCGCAAGCGCCTTGCGAGTGGTACAAACGCTATGAAAAAAGGAATCAGCCAGAATTCCGTCAGAGGGAACCATGATACATTTGTATTGACACAAGGCCATCATCATGCTAGGCTTTCATGCGCTATGAAGGTTAAGTTTTTCCCCCTTATTCTGCTCAGTGGTCTGATGACCTGGGTTTTGCCTGTTACCCATGCAGAAGCTGCTGATGCAGCACCGACCACAAAGGTGAGCAAGAAGGCCAAGAAAGCCAAGAAAGGCAAGAAGAAAGCCTCTAAGGATGATGAGGAAGAAGCGGATGCCGAGGTAGAAGAAAGCGTTGTTGCAGCAAAGCTCAAAGGCAATACCTATTTCACGGATAGCAAGCCTAATCTGAACGCAAAATATTTCATTTTCCTGGAATCCGCCTCCTGGTGCGGCCCCTGCAATGCAGAGATGCCCGAGGTAGTCAAGGCATATGAAGAAATGAAGGCCAGCGGCAAGGTGGAGCTTATTCTGCTGAGCGCAGACCGCACAGCGGCCGAAGCCAAAGGTTTCCTTGACAAATACAAGGCAACCTTCCCCGGCCTGATGCCGAAGAGCGGAGCTTCTGTTCCCGCACGTCCCGAAGCCAGGGGCATTCCGAATGCAACCATCATGAAGGCTGATGGCACCGTTCTCGACAGCGGGCACGGCTCCATCATCCGCGGCTGGAAGGACAAGACCATTGGCAAGTTTGCCGTTATCGGCGATGATGGTGAGCCCCGCGTCGGCGCCGCCATGAAAGGCCTCAAGTTCGCTAATGGCAAGCCCAATTCCAAGGCCGATTTCTATATTTATCTCTACTCACCCACGACGAGCCAGGCCGATACGGACCTGCTGACCGAGCTGGCCAGCCAGTACAAGGACATGAAGAAGGATAAGGTGGAACTTATCTTCTTCTCCAACTGTAAGACGCCGACAGAGCTGGTCAAACTGCTTAAAGGCTGCAAAGCCAAGTTCCCGGCTGCACAGAGCAGCGCCAAGGGCATGAAAGACCTGCCTGGGCTGGGTCTCATGGGCGATAAGCCGCAGGCCTGGATTATCACCCAGAGCGGAGCCTCCATCATCAGCGGCACTCCCGATATCGTAAAAGATTGGGAAAAAGTTGTTGAGGCCAACCAGGACTGATACCACTTATACACTTATGCAAGAAACCCTCATTGATTTGAAGAACCGCCGCAGCTGCCGCAAATACACCCAGCAGCAGGTGAGCGAAGAGCAGCTGAATGCTGTTCTGGAGGCCGCAACCTATGCCCCTACTGGCCATGGTTCCCAGAGCCCGGTTATGGTCGTAGTGCAGGAACCTACCCTGCTTGCCAGACTTTCCGAACTGAACGCCCAGGTGATGGGCACCAACCGCGACCCCTTCTACGGCGCACCCACAGCTGTCGTGGTGTTCGAGGATACCAGCGTCGGCACCGGGCACGAAGATGCCTGCATGGTTATGGCCAACCTGCTGAACGCCGCTCATGCCGTTGGTCTGGGCTCCTGCTGGATTAACCGCGGGCGCCAGATGTTTGAGCTTCCGGGCGGCCCGGAAATCAAGGCATCCTGGGGACTCGGAGAGAACATGGCAGGTCTCGCCATCTGCATTCTCGGCTATGAAGCAGAAGGCGGCACCGTGCAGCCCAAGCCCCGCAAGGAGAACTATATCATCCGCGCCTGATCATTTTTTAATATCCTATCATTATGAAAAAAACAATCGTCGCAATCATACTTGCAGCCGTTTGCAGCTGCAACAACAACGCACAGGAAACCACTGAGCCCGCAGCACCGGCAGCAGTCAGCAGCACCGCCGCTGTACCCGCTAAACTGCAGGAGATGATTTACATTACTGACACTAAGCCTGCAGCAGATGCGCAGTTCTATGTGTACCTCAGCTCTGCCTCCTGGTGCCCGCCCTGCCGCGCCATCATGCCCAAGATTGTGGCTGAGTATCCCGCCATCAAGGCCGCCGGTGGTGAAATCCTTCTGCTTTGCTGCGACCGCACCGCCGAGGCAGGCCGCGGCTACGTCAAGAAGTATGATGCCAAGTTCCCGGCCGTCATGGCAGATGTCCGTTCCATGGGCAGTGCAGGCCTGCCTGGTCTTCAGGTTCCCCGTGGCATCCCCGCTATCACCATCGTGACCCCTGCTGGTGAGCTTATTCACGCAGGCCATGCCGCCACACTGCTCAACTGGAAAACACTTATCAAGAAGTAAATCCTGACCTGCTTTATCCACAACAAGCCGCGGAGATGATTCTCCGCGGCTTGTTGTGTTAAGTGATAAAATCTTAAAATCAGGCATTGGCTACAATGCCATCACGAATAATCAGCGTACGGTCTCCGCGTGCGGCAATGGAAGCATCATGCGTTACAGTCACCAGAGTCTTCCCCCCTTCCTCGGCCAGGCCGAAAAGCAAGTCAAGAATCTGGCCACCATTCCGGGAATCCAGATTACCGGTGGGCTCGTCAGCAAAGATGATGGCGGGGTCATGCGCCAGAGCTCGCGCTATAGCAACGCGCTGCTGCTCACCACCGGAAAGCTCGTTGGGCAGATGGTCCATGCGGTCTGCCAGGCCCACTCTCTCGAGAAGAGATTTAACACGCTCCGTAGCCTCCGAGCCTGCTACAGCCGTGGCAAGCGATGCATTTTCCAATGCGGTCAGCTCAGGCATAAGCATATAGTTCTGGAAAATAAAGCCCATCATCTTATTGCGGAACAGAGCGCGGCGACGCAGGGAAAGCGCATAAATGTCCTCTCCATCCACAATCACCTGCCCCTGCTGGGGCGGCTCCAGACCGGCAAGTGTGTACATAAGCGTGGTTTTACCTGCACCACTCGGTCCGCAGAGAAACACTCGCTCCCCCTTGCGGATGTGCAAATCAAGCCCATGCAGCACCTCAATCTGCTTCTTGGCTATGCTGTATGAACGATGAAGATTGAAAGCCTTGATCATGAGCGGGAAAGTTCAATGTTATCAATAAGACGCACATCGCCAAACCAGGCAGCGACGGCAAGAAGTGCAAGGGAATCCGGGGTAGAGAGTGCATGCAGCGTTACAGCATCCACCAACTCCACGTAATCACAGCGCACGCCAGGTACAGATTCTAATTCCGCCCGCACCTGAGCACAAATGGCTTCCACCGCAGCACCTGCGGCATACACCTCAGCAGCGGCCAGCAGGCTCTTGCGAATAATCGGAGCCGCAGCGCGGTGCTCCGGCGTAAGGCGCACATTGCGGCTGGAAAGGGCCAGGCCATCTGCCTCGCGCACAATTTCTGCACCATGCAGAGTGATGGGCATATCCAGATCACGCACCATACGGCGCAGGATGGCAAGCTGCTGGTAATCCTTCTTGCCGAAAATGGCATCCGTAGGCTGCACAAGATTAAATAGCTTATTCACCACCAGGCAGACACCGGCGAAATGCCCGGGCCGGCTGGCACCGCAGAGCACCGTGGAAAGATGCGTTTCCTCCAGCGTGATGGAACGGTCTGCGCAATACATGATATCCGGCGTAGGCATGAACACCACATCCACCCCGCAGGATTCGCATATTTCTAAATCCTGCTCCGGCGTTTTCGGATATGTAGCCAGATCCCCGGCATTATCGAACTGTACAGGGTTCAGGAAAACACTGGCAACCACCACGCCCTCTTCCCCGGCCAACTGACGGGCCTGGCGAAGCAGGGTGGCGTGTCCCTCATGCAGGGCACCCATTGTCGGCACAAGCACGATGCGATTTCCACGCACGGGGGCCAGATATGAGCGCAATTCATCCTTCGTGTATGCGGTTTGCATGAACGTATACTAGCACAAAGGCACAAGTGCATCAACCCATCATGACAGGGATAAATGCCTCCATGGGCACACCAACGCTCTTTTCTTGACTCACCCCGGGCGGCGCGCTATAATATCCGCAAGTTCAGCCTCCCTCCACATGAATAAACAACTATACATTTACGATTGTCTGGCCGCCAAACTCCGGGCTTCTGATGGCGTATTCATGACCATTGGGGCGGGCGAGAAAAACACCTTCCGGATTCAGATGAGCGCAGAGAACGCGGGCTCCTTTGCCCAGCGTGATTCAGTCTGCCGCTTTTTTCCCCATGGCAAGGTTAATCAATACTCCCTGAACGGAATACCGTTGAAATCGGATGTAGTCATACGCCCCGAAACCATGTATCTGTTTGTGATGGAGGGTGGTTGCTTCATCTGCTGGTATGGGAACGATGCCTCACGCCCGGATTTCAGCATGTATGACCCCACGGTCTGGTATCTCTACAACCCCTCCCGTGAGGAATGGTACGGCCCCTATTCCCTGAGCGATTTACCGCTGGTGGCACCGGAACTGCCGGATGACGTGCTGGCCTCATTCGATGGTCTTGAACACTGCGCTTTTTATCTGAAGGATATCGTCAGCGTATCCCAGTTTGTTGGAAATAGCGAGATTAAGGAACTCGTGCCAGAACCGGCGCAGAGCGGTGCAATTGAGGCTCTACGCTGCCCGAATTGCTGGGAATTCCTTATGCCTGAGGAGATTCTGAGCATTGCCGCGCACCCCGAACTCATGGGTGATACCATTCTGGGAGAGGATGCCATGCAGCGTTTCATGCCGGAATATTGCAACGCGAATGGCCTGCCGCTGGATGCCATGGGAGTGCCGTGCAGCGAATATGCCTGCCCGCATTGCCACTGCAAGCTCCCCCCCTTCTTTGCGCAGACCAAGCAGCACATCATCTCGCTGGTGGGCGTGCCTGCTGCAGGTAAAAGCTATTACCTTACTTCGCTGGTGCACGAGCTCGAGTCAAAATTCCCGCGGGAATTCGGCATGCCGTTCCGGGATGCAGACCCGGAAACCAACGAGCCCTTGAATGAGATGCGCATGCGGTTGTTCACAGCCCGTACCCCGCAGGAGGCCTATATCGCCAAAACCCACATGCAGGGGCGCCGCTACCACAAGGTCTGGCGGCAAGGGGTATACGCCAATATGCCCCGTCCGTTTATCTACAACCTCAACAAGGGCTCAGAGGCGCACTCCATTGTGCTATACGATAATGCCGGCGAGGATTTTCAGCCGGGTCAAAATAACGTGCTTACCCCGGGTAGCCACCATCTCAGCGTAGCATCGGCCATTCTGTTCCTTTTCGACCCGACAGCCAATCCGGGATTCCGGCAGTTGCTCCAGGAATCTACTGACCCCCAGCTGCGAAATGCTCTGTACCGCCCAGGTCGGCAGGCCATGCTGCTGGCAGAATCGGAAATGCGGCTTCGCACCAAATTAAACCTGCCACCATCCGAAAAGCTGGATATTCCCCTGGCGGTCATCATCGGCAAGAGCGACACATGGCGCCACCTGTTGGGACCGGAGGATTTGCTGCCCGCCACGCGCAATGGGATGTTCATGGCAGAGCACGTCAACATCAACTCTGCAAGACTCCGCCAGTTCATCTTCAACATCGCTCCGCATATCTGCACCAACGCTGAGACCATCTCCTCGAATGTGCGTTACTTCGCAGCCAGTGCCCTGGGTGAATCTCCTGTTGAATTCACCGATGAATCAAGCGGCAGCACACTTATCGGCCCAGCCTCCGGGCAGGTGCATCCGGTGCGTGTCACCGAGCCATTCCTCTGGGCCCTTCACAACGTAGCACCTTCACTCATCCCAAGCTCGCAGGTCTGAGAGCATGCCATTACAACTTATCCATACCAGCGCACCGCACCTGCTCGATTCAAATGCAGCAGGGTATGGCACCGTGGCAAGATCTGAGAATATGCCGCGCACGCTGTGTGCACAGCTCACCGCACTGAGCATTCTGCGTGACCCCCGTAGAGGGAGAGCCACCACCGGGCCGCAATACAGCTACACACTGCTCTGCAACGCTGGCGAAATATGGCACGTACTGACCTGCACCCAGATTGCCGGAGCAGATTACAGCGGGCGCATGTGCCACATTGCTCACCATCTTCTCCTGAGTCAGGACGAGGTGCGTACCTTGCATGCAAACGAAACCCGGCCGACACCGGCTGGTATGATACTCGCGCTTCAGAAAACTGGTTTCTGGCAGCAGAAATGGGAAGAAGCCCCACGCTACCTGACGGAAGGGCCGACTCTCAGCCGGGATGATTTACCCAGCGCAGAGGCTCAGCCCACCTGGAAAAAGCTGACCGGGCACAAATCAAATGCCCGCGCCTTCTTTACGCCTCCCTATGAGCGGGATTGTCTTATCCTGGTATCCCCCGGCACCCCGGCAGCAGATATCCTCAGCCTGTTCCACGAAAGTGACTGGCTTACCCACTCCCGTGGCTGGGGGGTAAGCTTTACTACAGAGGCAGATGAGGGAGATAGCTTTTCTGAAACCTTGCGAATGGTCACAGCCTACGATTCCCCGCTGGTTCAACGGGCCCAGCGTACGGGGCATCCAGTGCTCAAAATTGAACAGGGCATGGGAATTCCACTGACTCCAGAGCCGGCCATCTCCCCACAAAGCAATATACTGCATCCTGCCCCGCCCAGGCAGGATGGGGAACTGACGCGCACGCTTTCCCGCTCTATTTCCTATTACCATTATACGGAAGAACCGGATTGGCTTATGTATGATGTGCGCCCGGCCCGCACACGCGCACCTTATTATATTTCCGCAGGGGTTGCCGCGCTGGCCGCACTGGGGCTAATCACCGGGTATTTCTATTTATCAACAGAGCAGCATACAAACGATATAGCAGAGGAAGATGCCGGGCATGGCTCACTCTCCACCAACCATGTTCATATTCTGACCGGGCTGCTGGGCTCGCCATATGACCATGAGAAAGCAGAGCAAGTCCTCAACGAGCTTGCCGGTATAACGGAGCACACTCAAGAGGACTCTCTGCTTCTGGAAACGGTATCCCTTATCCGCAATGCGTCACAGCCCGGGGCTCGCCACGCTCATGTAGTGAAGCGCCTTTGTGAATGCGCGCGCCTGCTTGGGCTGATGGATAAGGAACTTGTGCAGCTTTATCTTCACGAGGCTACATTCAATATCACCCCGGAGGAATGGCAGAAGCAATTTGATGGACAGCAGCTGACGGATTGGCTTATCCTGAAGCAAACGGAGCCTCAGATTCTCGGGCTGCTGGAAAATGATACAAAGCTGCGCAATTATGCACCGAAGGAGCAGCCGGCGCAGCCGACCATACTGGCAGCCGCTAATACGCCCACCCCGGAGCAAATTGAGCAGAATGAGCAGACTCCTCCGCCAGGCCGAGTGTCCCTTATTCCCACAACCGCTGTCAGCGGTATGGATTTGCCGGATGAACTTGAAGCGGCTCTCTCTAATCTGCCCCATACTATCAGCACGGGGGCCTATGTTGTCTCCACTTTCACGAAAGGTGGTGAATTGCAGCCGCCTCAGCGGGTGGACCTGAGCCCGAATGGCTTCAGGCTCTGCATCACCGCTACAGACAAGAGCAACGAAATTGCTCTGCACCCGGAGCATGTAGAAGGCAAACCCTGCCCGGTGCCGCCCAGCGTATTCACGATGCGAAAAGGCAGGCTTCACCAAATCGAATCCGGCGGGCAGGAAGCCATTATTGCCTTTCCTGTGCCCACCAGGAAGGATTTCCACGCCAATGTCATCCTGGCAACTTCCTTTGGATTCCCCATACCGAAGGGCGAATCCATCACCCTGCCCCCTGCAGCCAAGGCAAATCTCGAGGTTACTCAGGATTCTTTTGAGCTTGAAGTGGCGTCCGGCAGCACAAATAGTCCCAGGCTCAAACTGAAGAAGACAAAGAAATTTCCCTGGGTGCTCTCCCGGCAGGAGCAGAAGCGCATACGTTTCACAGTAAATCTGCCAGTTCTTGCCGGGCACAACACCATGCAGCAGACGGGAAGCAACCTGAGCACCTACCAATGGACGGATGCTGATATTTCCAGGGAAACAGACAGCATGACTACCTTGCGCTGTGTGGTTACGCACTGCTCCTCCCTGCCCGAGCGATTGGAACAGGCCTTTGACCGGGTTGCCAATTCACCCTGCTGTGGAGAAATCAAGAACCAGAAGAACGCGTCTCTTACTCTGGCCAGGCTTTATCATATATGCAATGCGCTGGCCAATGATAAACTGACACGAGAGCAGAAGAAACAGCTGCACCAGGACTATTTCGCGCTTTTTGCCAGCAAGTCTTTCAATGCTATCCTTGTCCGCATCCTGGCCCAGGACACTTTCCTGCACATCTCTCCGGAGGAAGCCAGTGCGGATAATCAGAAATCGAGAAAAGCACGCAATAATATCATCAAATATCTCAACGACCGCCAGGTGCGGGATCTCATCAGACAACGAATCAGAGAAGTTCTCACGCGCAGCCTTTATGCTGCCTATACGCAGGAGCAGCAGGATCTGGCCAGCAAGGCGGATGCCCCCCCTGTCCTGATTCTGAAAAACATCAGCATCGGAAGCCATGTGGAGCTCCTCTGGCAGTTCCAGATGCAGGAGAATTAACATTGTCGCCACATGGCTCGCCGCCGCCCAGACCCTGTACTCCAGAAAACACGACGACTGGCTCGCGCCGGGCGCCGCAAGGAGGCTGCCGATATACTGGAACAGGCGCTGCGGGATAACCCGCATAACCTCAAGGCCAGAGAAGAATTCTCCCGCTACCTGACCGGCACCCCCTTTACCTTCGAGGAAAGCGATTACAAGGAACTCCAGACCATCATATCCGATTTCCTGCACCATCCGCAGCGTTTCTCTTCAATGCGGAAGAGCAGGCTCAGACAACTCCGCCACCGTGTTGCCTTTCTGGAGAAAGCGCTTCTCCATATGCTGACCGTGGCCGATAAGAAATCCCTGCAGCAACTGCATGGGACAATCGGCAGGGCCCTGCAGCGCCATCGCAAACCAATCGGCAGGCTTGGCATTATCCTGGCAGCAGGGGCAGTTCTGCTTGCAGGCCTGGGTGGTACCGGTTGGTTTCTGCATCACCAGGCTGCAAAAGCGGCTGAAACCATGGCGGCTTTGTCAAAAAAGGATTATGAAATCAACACGGCTCTTAATCTGCTGAAGATATATGATACCGGCCTGAATCGCACCCTGAACCGGCAGGTAGGTGAAGAAGCCGAACGCCTGCGCCATTCCATTAAGGTCGCAAGGCAGCGGTATCATGAAATTGATTCCATTCTCAAGGAAATTGAGAGCAGAAAACAAAGCGTGGTGGGCCAGGGCGTGCGCCGTCGGGCTCTCATCGAACGCCAGCTCCGCATGCTGGGGAGCAATGCCGAGGATTTGCAGAAACGCTGGGCCGAACTTTGCCGATTAGAACAAAAGGAACTCAACCAGCAACGCCTTTCACTGGCAGAAGAGCTGATGGCCCCGCTGCCGACCTGGCAGGATCTGACCGGAATTCCCGAAGATGATACAGCACTGCTGAAGGCTCGACTCAAAGTGCTGCAGCAGCGCATCAATATCTATGAAGATGCGTCTGAAGCCCTGAAAATACCAGAGGAAATCATTAAGCCTGCCAGGGAGCAGCACGAAGCCAATACAGCCTTGCTTAAAGAGGTGAACGATTACCAGGCCTTGCTGAATCTACTCCCCACAGCGCGCAGTTACACCCGCTATAGGGAGCTGCTGCAGATGCACCCACGCTCCAGTTACCAACCCGCGCAGATGCTCCGGAAGGCACTTGAACAGATGCCCGTGGTAGCCACGGTGCGCGGAATGATGCAGGAACATGGCCAGAATATCTCACACAAGCTCTTGCAGGCAGCGAAGAGCAGTCTGTTGGATGGCAAACCCACATTTTCTGCGGATTTCCCGGCCAGCAAGGAACAGCTGCACCTGCTGGAGGAATTGTTAAGCAATTCTGCCCTGCGTACCCGGCTGTATGAGCTTACCAATGTGGACGACAGGCTTGAGGCATATTCTGAAGCCTTGCCCAAACTCCGGAATGGACGAGCCTGTTTCATGCGCTCATCGCTTGACCCGCAACGCAATTTTAACGAACCCAAAGCGGTGGAATGGCAGAACCCACAGGCTGTAGTCAGCCGCACGCTGGATCCGAGGCCTTTGTATAAGGCACTCGGGCTGGATAACAGGAGCGGGTTCGCCGCCGTGGTTAACATGCCAGCCACTCTCACCCGCCTGCTTCAGCATGCGCACCCGGACGTGCCGCCACTGGCTAAGGCATATATTTTCCATCATCTCATCCAAGTGAATAACAACACCAGTAACCCGGTTATCAGCGGCCTGCGTTATGCACCTGATATGCGGCGGATAATGGAGGAATTCGAGAACATACGCAAGGAATGCCATATTCAGCTGGATGGAAATTGCTGGTTGCGCCGCACTGAGGCGCATGCCCTGGCAGAACGCCGCTTCGCTAACTGGTTCCATAAGCACCGCAAGGCTGACTTCGTGGCCGAGCTGCGGAGGAATTTCGGAGTTTTGCTCAATATTGAGCCCCGCTTCTGCGGATATATCAACCAGAATGGTGAACCTGTCCTCTTTGAGCAGGTCAGCAAGGGGCAGATGATATGGCATATGTCGCAATCAGCCATGGTTCCCTCCCCATACGGGCAGGAGCTGCAGAAGCCGGATTTGTTTTCGCCGGTGTTCCTCATGAAGAAACAAGGTTAACATAGCCATGCGCATAGCCCTTTGCTCAGATATACACGACCACATCACCCACCTGCTGCTTGCTCTGGAAACCGCCAGGTCCGCAGGCTGCACGCACCTTCTTTTCATGGGAGATATGGCAGAGCTGAGCACCTTCCGCACACTGCTGGAGGAATGGGTACACCCCATTGACCTGGTTTTCGGCAATAATGAGTACCAGCTACGTGAGTTCCGGAAAATGGCGGCTACTCGGGACAACACAACCATGCACGGAGAAATTGCCGATATAACACTCCAGAATCGGCGCATCTTCTTCTGCCACCTGCCCTGGGCTGCCCTTAAAGCGGCAGAAAGCGGGGCGTATGATGCGGTGTTCTACGGCCATACCCATGCCGCAGACCTCCGCAGCGTGGGTAACACACTTCTTGTCAACCCTGGCGAGATTTATGGCCGCCAGTCTCGCCCATCCATTGCTGTTTACGATACAGACACCAACTCTGCCCGCCATATTCTTATCTGATGGATTACCTGCTGTACAGATTCTCCGCGCTCGCGCCGGATACTTGTGACCTGCAACTGCTGCCGGTGGCAGAACAGGCAATGGCGGCAAAGAGAGGCGGAAAATACGCGATAATCCGCACGCTTCTGCGCCAGGAATTAGAGCGGCGCTCCGGCGTGCCGGCGCTGGATATCAGCTTCAGCTATTCCGAACACGGGAAACCGATATTTGAGGCGCAGCCATTCAACATCAGCCACTCCGGGGATATGCTCTGCATGGCTTTCCACCACAGCAGTATTGGCGTGGATGTAGAACGCATGCGGCCGAGGCATTTCGCTGCACTGGCAGCCCGCACCATGTGCCCGGAGCAACTGGCTGCATTCCTGGAGCGTGGCTGCCAGCAGGAGGAGTTCTATGCCTGCTGGTGCGCCACAGAGGCCCTCGTGAAATGGGCTGGCGATACCGTATGGAATGCTCAGCGTTATCCCTTCATCTACCGCCATAACCGCATTGAATGCCTTTTTGCAGATGCCCCCAGAGTTGAACTATTCGTCCCCGGACAGGGATACATGGGAGCCATTGCCTATACTATATAGTAAGTAAGAATACATTGTAGCACTATGCCATTCCACGTTCAATTAGTCGTCACCCTCATCACTGGAAGCGTTGTTTTCTGTCTGGTTCTCGGGCTGTTCGGTTTTCTTTCCTATAAAAACCAGCAGACTCTCCCGCCGGCGCCGCTCTTCCCGGATAGCAAATTTCCCTGCATTTTCTCCTATGTCTACACAATATGCTTCGGTATCATTTTCGCCATGGGCTCTATCCATAGCAGCCTGCTCCAGGGAACAAACTCTGCAGTGGATGATAATCTGGCAACATTCTGCATCAATGCGCTGTACCAGATAGCGCTCTATATTCCCTTCCTGATTATTTACATGAGGCTCCCTTCTCGCCGTTTTTCCAGCACAGCAGGTCAGAAGATGCTCTGGGTTCTCGGGTTCCTGCTGCTGATGCTCATTCCCGGTATGGTTCTGGAGTCCATGAAGTTCTCCGAATGGATTGCAGAGCAGACAGGGGCACCTCTTCTCCAGGATGTCGTGACAACCATCAAGGACGGCTCCATTGAAATCAAGATTGCAATGATAGTGATGGCTGTGATTATTGCACCGGTGACGGAGGAGGTGTATTTCCGCGGCTTTGTCTACAATATTCTGAAGCTCTGGACCAGCCCGGTACCAGCAGCAATTGCGTCCTCCTTCTTCTTTGCCATTGTACACGCCTCACTGACGCAGGCCGTTCCCCTCATGTTATTTGCGCTGATTCAATGCTGGGCTTATGAGAAAGCCCGCTCGCTCTGGCTGCCGATTGTTCTGCATATGATCTTCAACGCCACGAGCTGCCTTGCCATCCTGTTTCTGCTAGATTAAACCATGCCTGAATCTCTTTCCCAACTGGGCGAAAATGCCCTGCTGAAGCGCCTGCTCCATAATTTACCGGAAAACGACTCGCTCATCATCGGCCCGGGTGATGACTGCGCCGTTGTTTCCCGGGATGCAGACTGGGACACACTGCTGAAAACGGATGTAGTGGTGGAAAAGGTGCATTTTACGCCTGATACTGAGCCGGAGCGCATCGGCAGAAAGGCGCTGGCCAGGGCTGTATCAGATATTGCGGCTATGGGCGGCATGCCGGAGCACGCGCTCATCACTATCCTGTGCCACCCATCCCGCCCGGTAACGCTGCTGGAGGGCATCTACCGCGGCATGGGTAGCCTCGCGCGCCGCTTCGGCATCTCCCTTGCGGGCGGCGAAACCTCCGGGCTGCCTTATGATGGCCTTGTCATCAATGTTGCCCTCACCGGAAAGGTGGAGCGCGGACAGGCCATTCTGCGCTCCGGGGGCAAGCCTGGTGACCTGCTCTTCGTCTCAGGACTCCTGGGCGGTTCTTTCCCCACCGGATGGCATCTCGACTTCGAACCACGCGTAGAGCTCGCCAGAGGTCTCCTGAAGGCCGGGATTCGCCCCTCTGCCATGATGGACCTCTCCGACGGTCTCGGAACCGATTTACCGCGTCTGGCGGCTGCCAGCAGGTGTGGTTTTGAGGTGGATGAATCCCGGCTTCCCTGCAGGCCCGGTTTTACCCCCGCAGATGCTGTTTCACACGGAGAGGACTACGAACTGCTTCTTGCGCTGTCTCCGGATGATGCCGAGAAACTCGCAACTACCACGTTTGCAACAACCTTGCATTACATCGGCTCGCTCACCCCGGAGACGGGGGGGAATCTTTCCTCCGGTTGGCAGCATTTTTACCCCTAAAATGCTTGTTCCTAACTGCTAAAGGAAGCTGTTTCTGCCTCTCTTTTTATTTGTTACAATTTTTCTCATTTTATTTTTTTACATTGATATTACTACACTTGCACATTTTAGACACCTCAGTTCCACACTCCTCACCTCGGGACCGATAGTGCAGTGCACAAATATCAGGAAAAGTTAACAAATCAATCCCCCCCTGCGAAAAAAAATTATTTACTGTGGAACCCGCATGGAACACCGTCTCCGGGGTGGAACGATGTACCGCATGCACAAAAAAATCTTTTTCTGAAGGGCAACCCGTGGCATATTGCACCCCGCCCTCCCCGAGCGGAAGGCAAAACAGACCGAAACAAACGAAACGAGACGGGACCAAAAAATGGAGAAAAAAGTACAGGAGAGTGAGACCTTGTGGAAGCAGATCATGGACGTTCTGCGTACCCTTGGTCAAGAGGGAGAGTATGTGACTGGTCTTGTCTCCGATATGCGTTTACGTGAAGACACGGGTACCAAGCTGATTATCGAATACCCGTCAGACATGCCTTTCTACTGGGTAGAGATTAACTACGGTGAACGCATAGCCGAAGCAGTAAGCCAGGTTCTGAAGGAACCGCGCCAGCTGGAATATGTGGAGGCCAACGCGGTGGTGGAGGAAGAGGTGATTGAAGCCGCCCCTGCCCCCATCGTCAGTCTGGAGCCCGCTACACCGGCCCAGCCGGTGCGGAAAGCCCCCCGCCAGCCCCGCCAGAACAACAAGATGGTAACCCAGCTGAACGCTGATTACACCTTTGATAACTACGTAGTAGGCACGAACAATCAGTTCGCCTACGCCGCAGCGCAGGCCCTTGTGAATACCCAGGGCCGGGCATTCAACCCGCTGTTCATCTATGGCAACTCCGGTATGGGCAAGACCCACCTGCTGCACGCCATTGGCAACGCTCTGCGCGAACGCGACAAGAACGTGAAGGTGCTCTACGAGACCAGCGAACAGTTCATGAACTCCTACATCGAGGCTGTGCGCCAGCGTGGTGATGCCCTCGAGCTCTTCCGCAAGAGATATCGCAGAGTGGATTATCTGCTGATTGACGACGTGCAGTTCATGGCCCGCGCCGATAAGACTCAGGAGGAATTCTTCCACACCTTTAACGCACTCTTCGAAAGCGGTAAGCAGATTGTGCTGTCTGCAGACTGCCCGGCTTCCCGCATCACCAAGATGGATGACCGCCTGAAGACCCGCTTCTCTCAGGGCATGACGGTTGAGCTCACCGCTCCTTGCTATGAAATGCGCCTGGCCATTCTCCGCCAGAAGATGCAGAAGTGGCAGACCAAGCTCCTGAGCGATGAGGTGGTGGAATTCCTGGCCCGCAACATCACGCAGTCCGTCCGTACTCTGGAGGGAGCACTTGTTCGCGCCAGCTCCTTTGCCTCGTTCAACAACTGCTGCCCCTCCATCGCATTCCTGCGCACCAATCTTGCAGACCTCATGGTTCAGCAGGTCACCCAGACCGTGTCCATTGCTGATATCAAGCAGCGCGTGGCCAACGAATTCGGCATCCGAGTGGAGGATATCGACAGCCGCCGCCGTCTGGCCTCTCTGGCTCACCCACGCCAGGTTGCCATGTTCCTGGCCCGCAAGCACACCAACGCCTCTCTGCAGGATATCGGTGCCGCCTTCGGCCGCGATCACACCACGGTGCTGCACGCCCTGCGCAATGTAGAGGCCAAGATGGAAACAGATGCCCCGCTGCGCAACATGCTCGACCAGTTCGCCGAAGCCTTCGCGTAACCAGGGTATTATAAATTAACGCTTCTCCCCAAGGCCGTTGCTCACCAATATGAGCAACGGCCAGTCTCATTTCCCCGGCACCGATGGATTACAATTTTTCAGGCTGCTGGCGAGCGTTAGCATACGGAAATTAATCGAGGAGCAGCAAATTACCGTTTGCAAAGTCACAGGGATACATATACGAATGACGCTTTGTTGGAAGCCGGCATTTTTTTGTTCGACCGTGGCGCGATTTCGAGCTGACAATCAGGCTCAAATCATGTATAATGTCCACGCGTTATGGCTTTCACTCACTTACACGTTCACACTGAATACTCCCTGCTCGATGGCATGATCCACACAAAGGATCTGATTAAGAAATGCGTGGAGCTGGGCATGAACTCCGTTGCCATTACCGACCACGGCAACGTGTTCGCAGCCATTGAGTTCATGGTGAATGTAAAGAAGCACAACAAGGGTGTGCTGGAGTGGAATAAGGAACACCCGGACGAGAAAAAGCCGGTGTTCAAACCGATTCTGGGCTGCGAGGTGTACGTGTCCCCCACGCCGCTGGATGTGAAGAAGCAGATTCCCGGGCGCAACAAGTATTGCCACCTGGTGCTGCTCTGCGAGAATAACATCGGCTGGGAGAACCTCATCAAAATCGTGTCCCGCGGCCACCTGGATGGCTTCTACTACAAGCCGCGTATCGACTACGATACCCTGCGCGAGTTCAGCAAGGGGCTCATCTGCCTGACGGGCTGTATCTCCGGCCCCATGCAGGAGTGGCTGTTGCGCGATGAGCCGGAGAAAGCCGAGCAGGTGCTGCTCGACCTGGTGGACATTTTCGGCAAGGATAACGTGTTCGTGGAGCTTCAGGACCACGAGCTGGAGGAAGAGCGCCGCACCACGCCCGAACTGGTGCGCATTGCCCGCAAGAACAATGTGCCGCTGGTGGTGACCAACGATGCCCACTTCCTGAATGCCGATGACCACGATGCGCACGATATTCTCATCTGCGTGGGCACAGGCAACAAACGCATGGACTCCAAGCGCATGCGTTACCCCAAGAGCGTCTATTTCAAGAGCGAGGCGGAGATGCGCGAGCTCTTCCCGGAGTACCCGGATGCCTACGAGAACACCAACGTCATTGCCGAGCGCTGCAACACGTCCATCAAGCTGGACTCCACCTCCACAGAGCGTTACCCGGAGTTCGCTCCGGACGATGGCTCCACCCGTGAGGAATACCTGCGGAAAATCTGCTACCAGGGTCTGGAAGAGCGCTACGGCAAGGAGCGCGCCGAGAATGACCAGGAGCTGCGTGCGCGTCTGGATTACGAGCTGAGCATCATCAACCAGCTGCGCTTCCCGAGCTACTTCCTCATCACGGCAGACTTCATTAACTGGGCAAAGGACCACGATATTCCCGTGGGCCCGGGCCGTGGTTCGGCCGCCGGTTCGCTGGTGGCCTATGTGATGAAAATCACAAACATCGACCCCTACGCCTTCAACCTCATTTTCGAACGATTCCTGAACCCGGAGCGTGTGAGTCCCCCGGATATTGATATCGACTTCTGCCAGACCCGCCGACCGGAAGTGATTGACTACGTGCGCCACAAATACGGTGAACGCGCCGTGACGCACATCATCACCTACGGTACAATGGGTGCCAAATCGGTTATCAAGGACGTGGCCCGCGTGCTGGATATGAGCTACGGCGACAGCGACAAGATTGCCAAGCTCATCGAAAGCGGTCCCGGCGTGACACTGGATAAGAGCTATGCTGCCAGTGAGGACCTGCGCAACCTGGTGGAACAGGATGACACCTACCGCGAAATCTGGAACTACGCCAAGAAGCTGGAAGGCACGGTGCGAAACGTAGGCATGCACGCCGCCGGTGTGGTGATTGGTGACCGCCCGCTGGATGAATACGTGGCCCTCACCCGAGATGACCTGAGTAACCCGAAGGGTGAAGTGGTGGCCCAGTGCGATATGGGCGCCATTTATAACGCCGGCCTGCTGAAGATGGACTTCCTGGGTCTGAAGACCCTCACGGTGATGAAGGATGCGGAAAGCTACGTGCGCTGGCGCGTGCCTGACTTCCGCTATGACTCGGTGGATATTACCGACAAGGAGACCTTCGAGCTGCTGAACCGCGGTGATACCATGGGCGTGTTCCAGCTGGAATCCGGCGGCATGGTGGATACCTGCCGACGCTACGGTATCGACAACATTGAAGACATCATCGCTCTGCTCGCCCTTTACCGTCCCGGCGCCATGCAGTTCATGGACGACATGATTGCCGTGAAGAAGGGATTGAAGCAGGCAGAATATGAGCACCCTCTGCTGGAGACAGTGTCCGGCCTTACCTACGGCGTGATGATTTACCAGGAGCAGGTGCAGGCTGCTGCCAAGCTGCTGGCCGGTTACACCCTTGGTGGTGCTGACCTTCTGCGCCGAGCCATGGGTCACAAGGACATGCAGGAAATGGCCGAACAGCGCCGCCGTTTCGTGAAGGGTTGCTGGGATGTGAACCAGATTGACGAAAAGACGGCCAACGCCATTTTCGACAAGATTCAGAAGTTCGCCGGTTACGGCTTCAATAAGTCGCACTCCGCCTGCTACGGCCACATTTCCTATTGGACCGCCTACCTCAAGGCTCATTTCCCGGTGGAATTCCTCTGTGGTCTCATGACGAATGAAGCCACTAACGAAAAGATTGGTGTATTCATTCAGGAAGCCATCCGCATGGGTATCGAGGTACTCGGCCCCTGTGTGAACCATAGTGAGGTGAAGTTCCAGCCGGAAACGATGCCAAATGGGAAGCTGGCTGTGCGTTTCGGTCTGGCCTCGGTGAAGAGCATGAGCTCAGAAACGGTGAAGGTCATCGTGGAGGAACGCAAGAAGAACGGCCCCTACAAGAGCCTGGAGGATTTCTGTTACCGCATCCCGCCGCAGAACGTACGCCGCAACCAGATTGAAGTGCTGGTGCAGTGCGGCGCTTTCGACTGGATGCACGTCTGCCGCGCCCAGATTTTCGAGAGCATTGAGCAGTGCATCAACGGTGCCAGCAGTGTGCACAAGGACGCCGAAGCCGGCCAGATGGCGCTTTTCGATATGATGGGCACTACCTCCGCCCCCGTGGAGACGGTCACGCTGCAGGAATGGCCGAAGGAGAAGCGACTGGACGATGAGAAGTTCCTGACCGGCGCTTACTTCACCGGCAACCCGCTGGACAGCATGCGCGGCGTCATCGATGCCCCGAAGTTTGTGCCCATCGGCACCCTGCCCGACCTCACAGCCGAGGAAATCCGCGGTTCCCGCGATATGGCAGGCATGCTGCGTGCGGTAAATATCAAGGTGAGCAAGAGCGGCCAGAAGTTTGCCATCATCACGGTGGAAGACTTCACCGGCAGCACGGAGGTGCTGCTCTGGGGCGATTCGTATACCAAGGCGGCAGAACAGGAAGGTCTGCTCACGGCGGGCAATTTCGTGCAGTTCCGTGCCCGTATCTCCGAAGACGAAAAGACAGGCGGCAAAAAAGTGTCCGGCAATGGGCTGGAGCAGATTGGCGGCAGCGCCTCCAAGCGCCGCGCAGGTAAGTCGAAGTTCTATGAAATCATGCTGAACACGGCTCGCCACAACGCAGAGGACATTGAGCTTATTAAATCCATTATCCAGAAGTACCCGGGCAAGACGCCGGTGCACATGACGCTGCGCAACTCCCTGGGCAACCGTGTATGCATTGAGCTGGGTGAGCGCTACTGTGTATCCCCCAGCGCAAAGCTGGATGAAGAACTTTCGCTTTATTCCTGATACGTATGAAGAAGCAAATCGTTCTCTGGTGCATTCTGGCTATTCTCGGTTTGTTAGGGGGTGGTCTCGGCAAGATGTATCTGAAACCGCAGGCGCAGGAAGAAACAGCCCCCGCAGAACAGGAGCAGAAAGCGGAGCTGGCTACGGATGCCTTCAGTATCCGTTTCTTCCAGCACGCGATTACGGAGAAAGCAAGTGGTAACATCCTGGTGGCGCCCCGCATGGTTTCGGATATGCTGCTGGTGTTGCAGGAGCACGCCGCCGGCCAGACGCTGGAGGAACTGCGGGCACTGAATCTGCAGGCCGCCAGCACCCCCCGCGCCACAGAGCCCTGCTCAGCCATGCTGCTGGCCATGGATTTCAATCTGCCTCGCAATGATGGCAACCGCGGGGTGATGCCGCTTCCCTTCTCGGAGAATGTCCCCATGGCTCTCAGCCTGTTCAACGGCACCCTGGCCAACGCCACGGGTAACGTCAACGGGCAGCTGGCGGCCAGCCAGATGGTAAGCAACCGCACCAAACTACTGCTTGGCGGCACCCTGCACCTGAGCAAGGACTGGGAAATCGCCATCAACCCGGCGAATGCCCGCACGGCAGGCTTTGATAATGCTTCCGGCAGCATGCCGACTATTCACCAGATGCGCACCCGCGGGCTGTATCGCACCGCCCAGGCAGAGGATGGCAGCTGGAAAGCGGTGGCTCTGCCATTCAGGAAGGACCGGGACTCCGGCAGCTCTCTGGTCTACATCGGCATCCTGCCCGCAGGGTCGGCGCGCGATTTTGCAGCCCAGCTCACCCCGGAGCAGGTAACAGCTATTCGCAAGGCTCTGGCAGACACCACGCCGCAGGATACCCTGGTCGAGCAGCCCCGCCAGGAGCTGCAGATTCTCCCCTACGATATGCGTGACACCCTGCGCCGCATGGGGCTGAAGGCCTTGTTTGACCCGGAAACAGCCGATTTCTCGCCCATCACCTCTGAGAAAATCCAGCTCGGCGCCGCTCTTTTCTCCGCCTCCGTGTATCTGGGCGAATCAAAGGAGCAGCCCAAGGCGGATGCCGCGCTGGATTACGCCGGCAAGGTCATCTCCTTCACCCGCCCGTACATCTGGCTCATCGCCGACCTGGAGACCAGCACTCCCATCGAATTTTTCGGTTTGGTGGAGGAGCTGTAAATCATTCAGGCAGAACAGAGACTCACAACAAGGGCAAGGCGCCAAGCAAATAAGAATAGCACGTTTCCTCATCCTCGAGCAGCAAATCATACTGTCCGGGAGTCAGGGGAATGTATTCTGCCTGGCGCAGCAGGAATGCAGTAATCTGGAAGAAATCCGGTATCAATTTGAGCGCACTCCAGGCATGCGAACAAAACACATGTCTCCCATAGATTTCTCTATTGACTAGTTATATGCGTCGTTTTGGAGCCAGTCCTTTCTTCATCCGCTAAATGGCGATTTAGCGGGCTGATTCCGGCTCATCATGTTCGGCTGCAGCCTTCTTCTTCTGCGCCTTCAGCCTGGCCTGATCCTTCTTGAATGCCTGAAGCTGCTTCTTCCACTCATACATATTCACGCCACCGGATGCGCCTACAAAATTGCCATCCGCATCCACAATGCAAAGGGACGGCACACCCAGATTCGGGAACTGCACCCCGGGAATACTACCCAGCTCCGCCGGCATGACTCCAGGGATATCGATATCCCCTTCCTTCATATACTGCTTCACTGCAGCCTCATCCTCCTGTCCCAGGAAAATCAGCTCCATCCTGGCACCCTTCATCTTGCCATAATCCTTCAGCAATTTGGGCACAAACATCTTACAAGGCACACACCAGCTCGCAGAGCGCAGAAAGCCATAATACTTCGCCTTCAGATTCGGCTTCTTCCGCGTCAGATATGTACCCTTCAACAACACCTCCGCAACCGGAGATAATTCCTTCACCGCCTTCTTCTTCCCCCGCTGCACACTAGCCACCGGCACATCCACCTCCGCATCAATCTCCTGAGCATAACCCGTCAAACCGCCACACAACAGAACAAGAATCAAATGAAAAGCCTTCATTGCCCTGAAATATACCACACGCCCCCTGCCCCGTGCAACGCAAAAAAAATCCGCCTACCAAACCAAATTCAAAAGCTTGGATTCCGATTCCATTTCTGCTAACATACCACATGAAATGGATTTAGCATTCAACATCGCCCTGATTCAAGGCTACAAAAGCCCCGCCCAGATAGCCAGACGCCTCACCGAAGACTGGCTCGCCCGCAACATGTACTACCCCATCTGCGGCGCCGAGGCCTAAAGGCCGAGTACAATAGCATAGAGCATAGAATTTTCATCAGCCGAAATGTTTTCGACTTGGCTTTTATAACTCAAACGTGTATACTGCGCGAGGTGTAGTGTCTACCGACTTTAATATATCTCCCAACTCCCAGCCAATAAATATGAATTATCACTCATCATTTATTTTCAAAACAGAATTTTTCTCTCCTAATTTTCAAGCCAACTCGTAAAGCTCCATGAAAGAGAACAAATTAGTAACACCTTTTCTCAAATGGGTTGGCGGAAAACGTCAACTACTGAATGAAATTACAAGCTTTCTGCCTAAAGACATTAAGCGATTGCAGTACCACGAACCATTTATAGGAGGTGGTGCTGTTTTCTTTGCATTACAACCTAAAAATGCGCGTATCAATGATTTTAATGAGGAATTAATTAACGTATACAGGGTCGTAAGAGACTCCCCTTCGGAACTCATTGAAAGCCTTAAAAAGCACAAAAATTCGCACGATTATTACTACAGCATACGGGAACAAGATAGGATGCCTCTTTTCTCTGAATTATCCCCAATCGAACGGGCTTCCCGTATCATATATCTGAATAAAACGTGTTATAATGGTTTATTCAGAGTTAACAACGCAGGTGAGTTTAATGTGCCATACGGAAAATATAAAAACCCAAATATCGTTAACGAACCCGTAATAAGAGCAACAAGCAAATATCTCAACACAAATCAAATAGCGATATTGCATGGTGATTATGCAGAAGCATTGTCTGACATCTCAAGCAAATCCTTTGTATATCTTGATCCTCCATATCATCCGATATCCGACACATCAAACTTTACTGGATATATCCAAGGCGGATGGAATGCAGATGACCAACTGAGACTTCGCGATGTATGTATTGAACTCGACAGAAAAGGAGTCAAGTTTCTTTTATCGAATTCCTCCGCGCAAATGATTAAAGATATTTATTCAAATTTTAATATAGAAATCGTTTGTGCCAGCAGAGCCATTAATTGTGACGCCAACAAACGTGGCAACGTGGAAGAAGTCCTTATAAGAAACTATGAATAAAAGAACGAAGATTTCCAAGAATGATGAAGCATGGGAGCAACTTTTCAACAAACATCAGATATTAGATAAAATAAATTCTACAGGTCAATACATCATAAAAGCTGAGGAGATCAATACAGTTAGAGAAGCTCGGCTTATGACGAAAATCGATCATGAATATCAACTTCCCAAGATTTTCAAAGACAACGGCCTCTCCATCCTTCCGATATCGCGAGGAGAGTATATCATCTCTAAAGCCCTAACCTTTACGAAAATCCAAAGTTCCCAAGATTGCAAAATCAAAGAAGTTGAGTTACCTCCGTTTCTTGAGAGCATATCTCCTGAAAATATTACCAGCGAAGCGATTGCTCTAAATTCTGCTTACGCAGCAGGTATAATTTCTGATTTTTTAGGTGAAGATAGCACCTATCCAACCCTCAGTGGTCGAATGGGGTCGGGTGAGTTCTCTTTCGATATCCACTCGAAAGAGAAAAGCATCATAAACATCCATGTTGATAGAGCACAAATGGAAATCGATGCCTGTTATGAAGGCGAACGTTGGGTATGTATTATTGAAGCAAAAAACTCTTTTGACGATGATTTCATTATTAGACAATTATATTATCCCTATAGAGCATTAACCGCACGATTAAAAAAGTCTATACGCACTGTTTTTTTTACCTATTCTAATGACATATATCATTTAAGAGAGTACAAGTTTGACACACCACAAAACTACAATTCTATTTCATTTGTAGGAGAAAAGCGCTATAGGATCAAGAGAAAAGATGAAGAAATTACAATCAACATAGAATCTATACAGAATCTAGCCAAGAGCATCCTCAACCAGCAAGAACCAGAGGGAATTCCATTCCCCCAAGCTGATAACTTTGAACGCATCATCTATCTTTGTGAAATAATCCATCGTAATAACAGTAGATATACAAAATCTGATCTTTCAATAAATTCGGACTTTACACTTCAAGATAATTTTGACCCAAGGCAGGTTGACTATTACACAAATGCTGCTCAATATTTAGGACTTATAAGCAAGAATGTCTGTAATAAAAAGATAAGTTACTCACTGACACCCCAGGGTACAGATATATTCAATACTACAGATTACTCGAAAAGGCAACTTCAACTTATACGGTGCATACTGGAACACTCTAGTTTCCGTGAGACATTGAATCTCTATCTACACAAAGCGGAGATACCAAGCATTGAGGAAATAGTGCAGATAATGAAAAATAGGAATCTGTACAAAGTCTCAGCCGATTCTACTTATAAGCGGCGCGCTCAAACTGTCAAGTCATGGGTTAATTGGATCGTGGGAACAATAAATGAATAACAGCAGCCCGCTTCTTATTACACCCCCGGTCCAAAGCACTTTTCAAAGCGTCTAACACCTTCATCATCCCACAAGCTAGGCTCAAGAACCACTGGTATACGCAAATCTATCTTTCCAGATTCGCCTTCGGGAAGAGGATTGTTCTTATACCACTTATCTGCCATTTTTGATGCATCCGCAAATGATTCGCCATCGATGATATGCAATTTGCCAGGATGCTCCCAGCAGGGTTCAAAACAGTATTCGTCAATTCGATAGGCAGCGGCATCCTCTCCCATATAGTCAGCCAGAACATCAAATGCGCAGTATTGCCCTTGGCGAATATCCTGACAAAATTCAAAAGGGCCATCAGGTTCTTCCTGATACACTCGCTCAATGGATAAGCGTTCGCCGTCCTTGTACAGAGCCAGCATCATGTAGCGGCATCCGTTCTCATCCATGCCGCATTCAAAGTTTTTCAAGCAATAATAGTAATTCACAATTCCCCCTTTTCAGACATTCCGTATCACTTTAATCCATTTTTATGGATTTCCCGGAAGAATATAACCCAGTTTCCGAGATTCGTCAATCTTTATATTTCTCTTCTGGCAGATTTTACCATCCATCAATATGGATTTTCTCTTGCATACGTCCATCATAATGGATAAAATCTCCCCATGCCGACATTGGAAAGAATCATAGAGTGGCAGAAGGCTCACGGAATCAGCCGACGGGAGCTGGCAGACATGTTACACGTGAACTACAAGGCACTCTGCCCGGTTTTGGCTGGCACCAAGCCGCTGACAGCGCGTCTAGCAGCCCGAATTGCCGATCTCATGGAACGGTACAATAACGGTCTCACAGTCACCCTTCCCCACGAGTATGAGCCACTTCTCACCACTTGGGCAGCAACTGCCAACATCAGCATCGATGAACTGGTGGCACAGCTGCTAGCAGATGCACTGAAGATTAAGCGAGGCTAATTTTTGCTTAAACAAGATGACATTAAAAAGGTGGATTTGTCTGAAACAGATTAGCCCACCGAGAGTGTTTATTATCAAGCCTCTTATCTACCTACTTTTCTAGTATTCATTAATAATAAAAGTTCATCCAAGTTTTCTCTAAATCTGTTATCATATAAAATATCAAGTATTATTTCATGTGGTATAATCTGTTTTTCAGTTAAAAAAGAACGAATTTCCTCTCCGCGTTCATGGTTGTCAGCTCCAGCAAATGTATACACAAGGAACTTCTGTGAATTAGAACAGGTGGACATTATCATCTTGGCATATTCTACAGCTTCCTCTTCATCAAAATTGTGTCGAACATATTGAAGAACATTCAACGTCGCGCCAAGCCAACGTTCTATATTTAAAAATCTGTCGTAAATATACAATTTCTTAGTTTGCAATAATTTAGCATCTTTTTCAACAGTTCGCAAAATACTTATTAAATTATTGTGAATCAATATTATTGCTCGAGTAGCTTTTTCACTAAACTCAGACTCTTGACGTCTAGCCTCAGACGAAATCGATGTATTTATACTTGCAAATACTACCGCCTCAGCTAACTGAACAACAATCGTCAGACGCTTATACAATTCATCTATCTTTTGGCCTTTTTCAGCCAGCTCAACTTGCGCTTCAAATTGCCTAGTTTGAGCCTCACTTACCTCACGTTGCTTTTCCATTTCCTTGCGTTGAAGGGCCAAATCCTCACGCTGATTCTGTAAATCCTTTCGTTGGAGCTTTAGCTGACGTCCCTGCATGCTTAACGAATAGATAAGGGCAATAAAAGCAAACGCCGAAACTAAAGGATTCAAAGGGCCATACATATCACCGTATGGCCCGAGAATATTCACATCCTTGCAACCAACGAAAAATCGTAAAACATAGGGGTACACACATACTCCCACCACAACAATGATGACCGATCCTATTATGCTTAACCACATCATGACAGATGATGCATTTTCATCGCATTCCTTTTCTTGGTTGTTATTTTTCATAGTGGTATAAAAAATTATGCTCCTTGCTCATCTTCATCCAAATGTCCAAACACTCGTTCTACAACAGAATCGAGTTTCTTATCGGCCTCAGCTGGGTCAAAATCTATCGGATATGCCGCCACATACGTTCCATCACGAGATTTTTCCAACACTGCATTCATCTCTCTGATATCGTATAACTGTTCGTGATTGAAAGCATGGACTATGCTCTCTCGTCCCATTTTTATCATCTCATAGGTTGAAACATCCATACGAACAGCAGCTTGCCGAATCGTTTCAAACGAATCATCAGATTCATTATCGATGGTTGTGTACAAGCCTCTGGGACTAAACCCAAGAACTGCTGCACACCTGTTCCACCTATCTTCGCTTGGAACAGTCCGTCCATTTTTCCAAGAGGAAAGAGTGCCTGCACTTACACCTATTTTCTGAGCTATACAAGAAATTGTCTTACCCTGCAGGCACGAAGTAAGTATTACCTTCACATATGTCTTTTGGCTATCCTTATTGTATTCTGATTTCATTGCGGAGTCGGGGCTTCAAAAGATAGCGGCGCATCTACGTGGCGTAGATGCGCCGCTGGGTTGTTGGGCGTTGTTATGAGTAAATTACTCTGACTTGGGTTGTTGGGATTTTTATAACCTGGTTTCTGAGGCTGAGATTTATTTCGCACAGGGTGCGAAGTGAAATCTCCCTGCGGTCGGTGAAATTGCTAAGCGTTGCTTATCAGTGAAACTTCGTTCGCTGGGGCTTGCTCAGTGAAATTTCGGACTGCGTCCTCAGAGGTGGGGGCTTACATCATGCCGCCCATGCCACCCATACCGCCCATGGCGTCGGCACCGGGGGCGCCGTGGCCGCAGGAGCACTTCTTCTCGGGCAGGTCGGTGATGAGGCATTCGGTGGTGAGCATGAGGCCGGCGATGGAGGCGGCGTTCTGCAGAGCGGAACGGGTCACCTTGGTGGGATCCACCACACCGGAAACGAGGAGGTCCTCGTACTCATCGGACACAACGTTGTAGCCCATGGTGGGAGCCTCGAGGTTCTTCACCTTCTCCACAATGAGGGCAGCCTCGCGGCCGGCGTTGGCCACCAGCTGACGAAGGGGAGCCTCAACAGCGCGGTATACGATGGCAGCGCCCGTGGCTTCGTCGCCCGTGAGGTTCAGGCCGCACACAGCCTTCTGGGCGCGGATGAGGGCCACACCACCGCCGGGAACGATACCTTCCTCCACAGCAGCGCGGGTGGCGTGCAGAGCGTCGTCCACGCGGTCCTTCTTCTCCTTCATCTCGGTCTCGGTGGCAGCACCCACCTTGATGACGGCTACACCACCGGCAAGCTTGGCCAGGCGCTCCTGGAGCTTCTCGCGGTCGTAGTCGGAAGTGGTCTCCTGAATCTGGTGGCGAATCTGGGACACGCGGGCGGAGATATCGGAGGACTTGCCGGCGCCTTCGATGATGACGGTGGTGTCCTTGGTGATAACCACGCGCTTGGCAAGGCCGAGCATGTCCACATCCACATTCTCGAGCTTGAGGCCGAGGTCCTCGGAGATGCACTGACCACCGGTAAGGATGGCGATATCCTGGAGCATGGCCTTGCGGCGGTCGCCGAAGCCGGGAGCCTTCACAGCGGCCACATTCAGGGTGCCGCGCAGACGGTTCACCACGAGGGCTGCCAGAGCCTCACCCTCCACGTCCTCAGCAATGATGAGGAAGGGCTTGCCGCTCTTGGCCACCTTCTCCAGAATGGGGAGGAAATCCTTCAGGTTGCCAATCTTCTTCTCGAAGATAAGGATGTAGGGGTTCTCCAGCACAGACTCCATGGTGTCTGCGTTGGTCACGAAGTAGGGGGAGAGGTAGCCCTTGTCGAACTGCATACCTTCCACCACGTCCAGAGAGGTGTCGATACCCTTGGCTTCTTCCACAGTGATGGTGCCGTCCTTGCCCACCTTGTCCATAGCCTCGGCGATGATATCACCGATTTCGGAGTCCCAGTTGGCGGATACGGTAGCCACCTGAGCAATCTCCTTGGTGGAATCCACGGGCTTGGAGATATTCTTGAGCTCGCCCACGATAGCGGCGGCGGCCTTGTTGATACCACGCTGCAGGGAGATGGGGTTGGCGCCGGCGGTCACGTTGCGCAGACCTTCGCGGTAGATAGCCTCAGCCAGCACGGTGGCGGTTGTGGTGCCGTCGCCGGCGATGTCGTTGGTCTTGCTGGAAACCTCGCGCACCAGCTGGGCGCCCATGTTCTCGTAAGCGTCCTCGAGCTCGATTTCCTTAGCCACAGTCACACCGTCCTTGGTGATGTTGGGGGAACCGAACTTCTTGTCAATGACAACGTTGCGGCCAGCCGGGCCCAGGGTGCTCTTCACAGCCTTGGCAATCTTGGTTACACCGGCCAGCAGGCTCTGGCGTGCGGATTCGTCAAAAGAAAGTTGCTTTGCCATAATTTAAGTGAATAGTGAATAATTAATAGTGAATAGTGTAATTAGTCGATGACGGCGAGGATGTCGGACTCGCTCAGGATGGTGTAGGTCACGCCGTTGAAGGTCACCTCGGTGCCGCCGTACTTGGTGATGAGCACCTTGTCGTTAACAGCCACGTTGAAGGGGATGATGTTGCCGTCCTTGTCGCGGCCGCCGGTACCGATGGCACGCACGATGGCTTCCTGGGGCTTCTCCTTTGCGGTGTCGGGCAGGAACAGGCCACCTGCAGTCTTGGTCTCAGCTTCAACGCGCTCCACGAGCACACGATTTCCTAATGGTTTAATCATAGTAGTGTATTTTGGATTTACGATTTAAGATTTACGAATTACGAATTTTGAAAGTTCTCCGGGGCGGGAAGCTCTGTGCCCCTGCCCCGGGATGTTTAGGATTTACTCATCGACCACTTCGGCGTCCACCACCTTGCTCTTGGCCTTGCGGGGGCCGTTGTCGGCGGAGGAATCGCAGCCGGCATCGCAACCGGCGCCGGAGCAACCACCCTGCTGGGCAGCGGCCTGAGCGGCAGCATTCAGCTCAGAGAGGGTCTTCTCCAGCTCTTCGGTCAGCTGCTTGGCCTTGGCTACGTCCTTAGCCTCGGCAGCCTTCTTGAGGGCATCCACCTTCTCCTGGATGGGCTTCACCACTTCGGCAGGAGCCTTGTCGCCCATGTCCTTGATCTGGCGCTCCACGTTGTGGGCAAGGGAATCAGCCTTATTGATGACCTCAATATCCTCGGCCTTGCGGCGATCTTCCTCGGCGTGAGCCTCGGCTTCCTTCTTGGCGCGCTCAATCTCTTCCTTGGAGAGACCGGAGGAACCCTGGATGGAGATATTCTGCTCCTTGCCGGTGTTCTTGTCCTTGGCGGTCACCTTGAGGATACCGTTGGCGTCCATGTCGAAGGTCACTTCAATCTGAGGTACACCGCGGGGAGCGGGCTGGATGCCGTCAAGCTTGAAGTTGCCCAGCAGCTTGTTGTCGTTGAACATCTTGCGTTCACCCTGGCAGATACGGATGTCTACAGCGGGCTGATTATCAGCAGCCGTGGAGAACACCTGGCTCTTGCGCACCGGGATGGTGGTGTTGCGGTCAATCATCGGGGTAGCAATGCCGCCCATGGTCTCGATGGAAAGGGTAAGTGGAGTCACGTCGAGCAGAAGCACGTCGTTCACAGCACCGGTGAGCACGCCGCCCTGAATAGCAGCACCCACGGCCACCACTTCGTCCGGGTTCACACCCTTGTGGGGCTCCTTACCGGCAAGGCGCTTGGCCATTTCCTGCACGGCGGGCATACGGGTCATACCACCCACGAGCACAAGCTCGTTGATATCGCTGGTGCTCAGACCGGCAGCGGAAATGCACTCGCGCACGGGGCGGGCGGTGCGCTCCAGCAGGGTCTCGGTAAGCTGCTCCAGCTTGCTGCGGGTCAGCGTGAGCTGGATGTGCTTGGGACCGGTGGCATCCATGGTGATGAACGGCAGGGAGATGTCGTAGCTCTGCGTGGAGGAGAGGGCAATCTTGGCCTTCTCTGCCTCTTCCTTGATGCGCTGCAGGGCGTCCGTCTGCTTGGAGATGTCCATACCCTCGCGGCTCTTGAATTCTGCCAGAATCCAGTTGATGACAGAGTTGTCCCAGTCATCACCACCCAGGTGGGTGTCACCATCGGAAGCCTTCACCTCGAACACACCGTCGCCGATTTCCAGCACGGAAATATCGAAGGTACCACCACCAAGGTCATACACGGCAATCTGCTCGTTGCTACCCTTGTCCAGGCCGTAAGCCAGAGCGGCGGCGGTGGGTTCGTTGATGATGCGGCGCACCTTCAGACCGGCAATTTCACCGGCAGCCTTGGTGGCGTTGCGCTGAGCATCGTTGAAGTAAGCGGGCACGGTAATCACAGCCTCGGAGATGGCCTCGCCCAGCTTGGCTTCGGCATCTGCCTTCAGCTTGCCAAGAATCATGGCACTGATTTCCTGGGGGGAGTACACCTTGGTCTCGCCACCCACTTCCACCTGAATGTGGGCGTCGCCGTTGGCTGCTTCCACGATGGTATAGGGAACCTTCTTGTCGTCCTCAGTCAGCTCAGCATACTTGCGGCCGATGAGGCGCTTGGCGGAGAACACCGTGTTGCGGGGGTTGGTCACAGCCTGGCGCTTGGCAGCCTGGCCTACGATACGCTCGCCGTTCTTGGTGAAAGCGACGATGGACGGAGTGGTACGTGCGCCCTCGCTGTTCTCGAGAACAGTAGCCTGACCGCCTTCCATGACAGCCATGCAGGAGTTCGTAGTACCAAGGTCAATACCGAGTATTTTGCTCATGGTTTTATTTCTTTCTATGTTTTTGTTTTAGATTATTTTTGAAGGAGTCCGGTTTGCGCTCGTGCAAACTTCTCTTACTTTCATCTATTGCAAATAGCGTGCCAACTTTCATAAAACCCATTCCAATATCGTCACAACTATTTATATTTAAGCGTTTGGCATATTGTCATATAAATTTTCTCACCGACCATTGGCATACCAAACATGAGACAAATTGCCGCACGCGCACAAAATGCCGCACCTACCACATGCGTCAAAACGCCGCAGTTTACTTGAAGAATTTTGCACAAATGTTATTTTCCAGCTTGTCAAAGTGCATTTGATTAAGTAAAATTAGAGAATATCTGAAAAACCACGTTTTTTCGGGTTACTCTCTTAATCAACCTAGCTATGAAAAGGTTTCATTCTCTGTTTCTGACTCTCTGCTGCACAGCCATCGGGCTGTTCAGCGCCAACCAGGTGGCACAGGGCGTCATCATTTATCCGCAGCCGCAGCACAACGGCATGCGCTCCATTACCACAAGGGTGACAGATGTCGTCACGCACTTTCGCACGCCCGACAGCAAGGGCGGCATGTGGGAGCGCCTTCCCGATGTGCCCGGTGGCTATGCCATCGATATCACCCCCGGCAAGATGACCATCTACGCCAATGATGATGACGGCCGCTACTACGCCCGCCAATCCATCATCCAGATGCTGTACAACGTGCAGGATGCCACCCTGGCCCACAACGATGTCTTTGCAGACAAGAGTCTGCGCGAAATCACCCGCTTGGGTGAGCTGCCCATGGGTATCCTGGTAGACTGGCCGGACCTGCCGTTCCGCGGCGTAGTGGAAGGCTACTACGGTGCCCCCTGGAGCTTCGAAGCCCGCTGCTCCATCTTCCGATTCATGGGGCGAAACAAGATGAACATGTACATCTACGCCCCCAAGGACGACCCCTACCACCATGGCCAGGGCTGCTATACCCCGTACCCTGACCTGAAGGCAGCCGAACTCCGCGACCTGGTAAGCTACGCCCGCCGCAACCATGTGCGTTTTGTGTGGGCCATTCACCCGGCCAACACCGTGCGCTGGCATGAAAACGGAGGACTCAACCAGTTGAACGGTCTCTGCAGCAAGCTGCAGCAGATGTATGACCTGGGCGTGCGCGACTTCGGCGTGCTGGTGGATGATTCCAGCGGCGAAATCGGCAAGGCAGAGCGCCAGGTTCAGCTCTCCAACTACATCATGGAGAATTTCATCCGCAAGCATCCGGATGTGAACCAGACCCTCATCATGTGCCCCACCGGCTACAACCGAAGCTGGACCAACGAGAAATTCCTCCAGACACTCGGCTCCGGGCTGGATAAGAACATACCCGTCATGTGGACAGGCGACACCGTGGTGCACGATATTACGCTCGCCGGCCAGAAATGGGTGAACCAGCATGTGCAGCGCCCCACCTTCATCTGGTGGAACTGGCCTTGCAACGACTTCAAGCGCAGCCGTCTTTCCATGGGCCGCACCTATGGTCTGGACACCGATGCCGACATGAAGAACCAGATGAGCGGCTTTGTGGCGAACCCCATGGAGCATGCAGAGGCCAGCAAGGTGGGGCTTTTCGGTGTAGCCAACTACACCTGGAATATCGAAGACTTTGAATCAAAGACCACCTGGAACGCCGGCATGCGCCGTCTCTACCCGCGCCACAGCGAGGCCATGCGCGTCTTCTGCACCCACAATTCCTACCTGCTGCCCAACGGGCACGGCTACTTCCGCGAGGAATCGGTGAACATTGCCCATACGGCGCTCGAGTTCATCAACAGCCTCAACGCCGACACCCCCGACATGAAGGCAGCCCAGCTTCTGCAGCTGGAATTCGACCGCATGATCAGCGCTGCACGAGAACTGAAGCACACCCAGAACCCGGTAGCCGGGCTCTGCCAGGAAATCCGCCCCTGGCTCAATCAGTTTGAACTCGTAGGCGTGGCAGGTGCATCCATCATGACCGCTTTCCGCACCAAGGATGAATACCTGTTCCACTACTTCTTCGACACCGTGAATGCGCTCTACGATATGCGCACCACCACGCGCAGCGAATGGAGCATGAACGGCGTACGCCAGGTGGATGATGTGGAAGTGGCCAGCTTTGCCATGACTCCCGTACTGAATGCCGCATTCTCCTACCTGAACACCCGCGTGTATGCGGAGCTCTCCGGGCAGAAGCGGGTGGTGCCCAAGTTCACTGCCTCATGCGGCAAGCCGAAGGTGGAAGCAGCCCGCATCATGGACGGCCGCACCGGCACCTTCTGGTCAAACGACTGCTTCCAGAAAGAAGGTCAGTGGTATTGCCTGGACTACGGTTCTTCCATCAGCATCAACAACATCAGTCTGGTGACGGGCGGCACCCGCCAGCGCGACTATCCCGGCGCTATTCAGTTTGAAATTTCCGATGATGCCACCAACTGGACCCCGGTCGGCAGACCGCAGTACGGCAACATGGCCATTGTGAATTTCGCAGGCAAACCGGAGCGTGCCCGCTATGTGCGTTTCCGCATTACCAAGGCCCGCCCGAACTGGCTTTCCATCTGCGAATTTGCCGTCAACCGCACCCTTCCCCCGTACGTGGCAACCAATATCGTCAGCCCGAATCTGACGGCATACAGCAATACTGCAGACATCGGCATCAACCGCGTTATGGAAGTATTCCGTCTGCAGCCGCAGGATGCTATTGCACTGGAGATTCCCACCCCGATTTCTCCGGAATGGATTCAGATTAACATGGAAAACGCCCAGCTCACCACCTGGGGAGAGATTTCCCTGACCCTCGAATCCGGGCAGCAGATGCGCCTGCACCCCAAGATGACCAACGGTCGCGTCTATATTACCAAGGAACAGCTTCCCGTAGATCGCATCATCTCCATGCGTCTGGAAAATGCCAGCAGCGAGGCGCAGGAAGTCAAACTGACGTCGTTCAACATCGGCATCCCCGAAAACGCCTTTGATACGGATACCCGATGCATTCAGGACGGCGATATCGCCACGCCCTACTTCTGCAGCAAGGCAGCACTGGATGTGACACTGCAGGTGCCGGAGAACACCAGGGAGGTGATTCTGGTAGGCAATGCCGATTGCAAGGTAACCGGCGCAACGGCGATTTCGAAGGGCGAGCATGTACGCCATTACAAGGTGGACAAGAATACCAGAAACATCCGCATTTCTCACCCGAAGCAGGACTTCCGATTCCTGAACGAGGTTATCTTCAAGTAACTTCTCTACCCACCAGCCCGGAGGCCGAAAAGCCCCGGGCTGGCCTCTTCCTGCCAATGAAGATTCACTGCCTTATCGAGAACACGTGCCACTCCGGCGAACTGAAAGCGGAGCACGGGCTAAGTCTGTTGATTGAGATCGGCGGCCGCCGTATTCTGTTCGACACCGGAGCCTCGGCAGCCTTTGCCGCCAACGCCGAGTGCATGCTACTGGATTTGAGCACGGTGGATGCGGCCATTCTATCACACGGCCACTATGACCACGGCGGTGGGCTGGAGCGCTTTCTGGAGCTCAATCACAAGGCCAGAGTCTGGGCAAGCCCGCATGCCTTTGAGCCCCATTTCAATGCCAGCGGTAAGGATATAGGACTGCCGCCCACGCTGCAGGCGCATCCCGGCATTCTGCGGGCAGCAGCCCCCGTCACCGAGCTATACCCGGGCATCACCCTGCATCAGGGACCACAGGTTCCCATGCTTCACCCCACCCCGGATGCCGGTATGAGCACCATGCAGAATGGCATACGTATTCCCGACGACTTCCGGCACGAGCAATACCTGCTTATACAGGAAGAAGAAAAGCGCATTCTGCTCAGCGGCTGTTCCCACCGCGGCATCCTGAATATAGTCCACCATTTCCAACCGGATGTACTGGTGGGCGGATTTCATCTTATGAAGGAGACGAACGCCGGACGCATCACGCAGCTGGCGGAAGAACTGCTGCAGTTCCCCACCGTTTACTACACCGCCCACTGCACAGGCGAATGGGCCGTCGGCATCATGCAGCAGCGCATGGGCAGCCGCCTGCGTACATTCAGTACGGGAGACAGCCTGAGTATTTAAATCCACGAGCAATGTTCGTGGATTTCATGCGTCTGACGACAGTATGAAGACGTGGCGTTGACACGCTTTTGCCATTAAATCCCCGTACTCCTATAAGAAAAGTATCTTTTATCTTGACGAATGCCTTTGTGTTATATAGTATAACAGCACGCCTATGATGAGAATCTCAACAAAGGGCCGTTACGCCCTTCGCATTATGCTGGATCTGGCCCAACACGAAACTGATGGGCCGGTGGCTCTTCGTGAAATTTCCGAGCGTCAGAAGATTACGCCCAAGTACATGGAAAGCATCATGTCTCTCCTGCTGCGCGATAACCTGGTGCAAAGCATCCGCGGCAAATCCGGCGGCTACAGGCTGACCCGCAAGGCAGAGGAGTACAAGCTGTACGATATCCTCAGCACGGCAGAAGGCGGGCTTGCCCCGGTGCATTGTCTTGCAATGGATGAGAATGAATGTCCGATTCGCCAGACCTGCCTTACCATTCCCGTATGGGAAGGGCTGCACAAGGTCATCGAGGACTACCTCTCCGGCATTTCCTTACAGACGCTTATCGACCAAGGTTCAGCCTGCGTATAATGAACACGAATATACAATCCCTTTTTGTGACGCCCGCTATTGTCTGCGCAATGGCGGCGTCTTGCGTTATGGCTACAGAAATCAATGCCGTAGACTACGGTGTACTTCCCGGTGGCAAGGACAACGGCGCAGCCATACAGAAGCTTATCGATGCCGCCCGCACCCAGGGGGTGAGCCGCATCAATTTCGCCCCGGGCGAATATCATTTCCATGCGGAAAGCGCCCTGCCCATGCAGCTGTTCATCTCCAACCACGACCAGCAGGAAGTGCACCCCGTGGGTGTGCCGCTGGTTAATCTGAAGAATGTGGAACTGCGCGGCAAGAAGACACAGTTCATTTTCCACGGCAAAATGCTTCCCTTTGTTCTGATGGACTGCGAGGGCATCACTATCAAGAACATCAGCATTGATGCAGCCGAGCCTTTCTCTTCCGAAGGCCGCATCGTGGAAATCAAGGATGGTAAAACCACGCTGAAACTCAGCCCCGCCAGCCGCTACACAGTGGAAAACGGAAAGTTCCTGCTCACCAACAATGGCCGCAAGGATGGGATTCACTGCATACTTGCCTTCATGCCCGATGGCCGCATGGTGCCCACCGGCAAGTCCGGCGACATGGGCTGGGGGGCCACAGCAGAACAGTTGCCCGGCAACCGCGTGCGCTTTGCAGAGGATGCCAGCAAGAAGGGGCTCGCCGTGGGCCAGACGCTCGTGCTGCGCAGCTACTACCGCCCGCACCCCGGCATGCTGCTTTACCGAGCCAAGGATACTAGGCTGAAAAACGTGGTATTCCACGACAGCCAGGGCATGGCCCTCATCGCCCAGCGTAGCGAGAACATCACCATCCGCGGCGGTGGCTGCATCCGCGCCAAGGGCCGCATGCACACCACGGCGGCAGATGCCACGCACTTCTCCAACTGCCGCGGCCACATCAGCGTGCAGGGTGCCACCTACGAGGCCATGATGGACGATGCCATCAATGTGCACGCCACCTGTCTCGGCATCACGGAGGTAGAATCCTCCCGCACCTTCATTGCCCGCTACATGCACGGCCAAGCCTACGGCTTCGAGGTCATGGAACCCGGCGAGCAGCTGCAGTTTATCCACGGCCCCACGCTGGAGCTCAACCCGCAGCTCCGCAAGGTGGAAGCGGTGGAGGTCATCGACCCTCGCCATATTCGCGTCACACTCACCGAGGACATGCCTGACGGTATCGGCGAGGGTGATGCCATCGAGAATGCCGACTGGCACCCCAGCGTGGATTTCAGCCACAACACCGTGCGCCACAACCGCGCCCGCGGTGCGCTCTTCACCACGCCCAAACCCGTGCGCGTCATCGGCAACCACTTCGACCACACCCACGGCTCCGCCATTCTGCTGGCGGGCGATGCCCAGGGCTGGTATGAAAGCGGCGCCTGCCAGGATGTGCTCATCAAAGATAACGTGTTCCGCCACGGACTCACCGGTCTCTACCAGTTCACCGATGCGCTCATCGCCATCTGCCCGGAGGTACGCAAACCCGCCGAGCAAAAGCAATGCTACCACCGCAACGTGCGCATCACCGGCAACCACTTCATCACCCACCGGGTCCCCCTGCTCTCGGCCATCTCGGCGGATGATGTGACCTTCGCCGGAAACAAGATTCAGTACCGGGACATTTATCCCGCTCAATCGGGAGGTCAGCCCTGGCTGCTGAAGTCCCCCTGCGGCACCATTACGGTGCAGAAAATGAAGTAAAGGCAGCAACTCATCATCTACGCCGGGATTGGTCCCGTTCTCCAGAACCTCCAATCCCGGCGAATTCTTTACTATCAACTACCCAGAACTCTTCAGAGATGAACGCTCTCCACCTCCGATACGAAAGCGGCGTACCTGTCGCGGTGCGGCTGGTTATCTTTCTCCTGGTCGTTCTCAACATCTGCGTTTTATGCCTGAGCATCAACCAGCAAAAAGATGCATTCCTCCTTCTGTTCTGGTCTGTTCAAGCTGTCGTCTGGTTGCTGGCCCTTTTCCTGACCAGCCTGCTCCCCCTCTTCGGCAAATGCAGTCTGCAGGTGAAGGGTGACACCCTCATCATCAGAAAATCCGTATTCGGCATCTGCTGGAGCCGGAAAAGCATGCCGCTCAGTCAGCTTTCCATCACCTGCAACACGCGCACGGAAATCCGCGGTGCCTACCGCAGCAACCGCCGCACCATTCAGGTGCACATTCCCGTCCTCCGTACCCCGGAAAGTCGCATTCAGCTTCCCATGATTCACCGCAAGGACGATGCAGAGCGCATCATGATGCAGCTCCACTGGCTGCTTGGGCTGTGATTCCAGCCTAAATTTGCGCACCTGTGTCCCAAAGATTGCTGCGCCAAATTGGAGTTTGTCGGGCAGCTGGCTCGCGTCAGCGAGCAGAACATTGAGCCCGTGAAACGGGCGACATAACAATAGCGAGTGGTGCAGCGGCGTCAGCCGCGAAACCACTCGTTTTAGTGTAAAAAGTCATTAGAACCCGCGAAACGGGTGACAGAAACGCATGCCTTAAAATCGTGTCA
>JAFYWX010000010.1 GCA_017546445.1 Akkermansia sp.
AGTCAGGTTCAACTGCTGTTCCGTACCCTTGCGGACACGTCCCTTTAGCGGACAGGACTGGTTACTCTCCGCCGATAGGTGACGTGGCCACCTACCAGCCGAACTGATAGCGGAAGAGCAGCCGTATTCTACCAGATAGGAATTCCTCTTTCAAGTGCTCTAAACGGAACTATTTTGACATGTTGCTCCATTATATGGTAACAGTACCCACGAGAATGCTGTATTTCATTTTGCCTGACCTCTTACAAGCGATGTAACAGGCCCCTGAATCGGCAGGGCTGCTGCCCCCGGCTCCGAAGAAAGAAGAGTGATTAGATTTGATTTTGTTCTCGTCCAATGGTATAAATAAGTTAACCTGACGAGTTATGACGGAACCTACAAATCTTCTGCTGCCGGATGACGAACACTATTATTTCGGCGTGGAGCTGCCGTATCCCCCGGAAGCGGTTCGGGAGCGGCTGCTACGCAAGCCGGAATATCTATATTCCATAAGTTATCCGGAAGCCGAGGATTGCGAGTCCTGGCTGTATCTGTGGCGCTGCAACGAGGGCTGGGAACAACGGGCTGCGCCGGAGGATTCCACAACGGAGTTGCATGCTAGGCATAACATGCGGCTGGATGTGGTGCTCCGTGCGCTGACGGAGGATGAGGCGCTGCGCCCCAGTACTTATTCATCCCGCAATCCCTTGCAGTATGTGTTGGTCGAGCCTGCCCAAGCGGAGGGCAATCTGACCCTGCCGCATCTGAATCTGAAAGCAGCCACAGGCAACACCGATTATGTGCGCCTGCACACGCTGAAGGCAGCGGAACTGCCATCGTTCTTCGGCGTTTTGAAGAATGAGCCTGCTGAAGAAGTGCCGCAGGAGGTGATAGACCGCTATGCGCAGATGTATGCGCAACGGGCCTTATCAGTGGTAAAATCCATTCACGATGCGGATAGTATGGAGCTACTGCTACCGCTGGTGAATGAATACTACTGCTATTCCTGCAATGTTCAGGTTCGAAGCTCAAATCCTGATGAGGTAAGCCTGCTCCAGAATCAGGTACAAGAGCAGGAAGCCCGCTTATTGCTCGAACCCTGGTATGCCGGAAGCCACCACCAGAGACATGCCCATGCCAGCGGGTTGGTGCGCGTGTCCATCGGGCGGGCTGCGAGTGAGTTTGAGCAGGAACTCCTCGATTTTTCACCCGGCCGCAGGCTTTGCTATGAGGTGAAGGAGAAGCATGTTGCCATCATTCGTCCTGCCGATGAGGGCGAACCTGCTCTGCCGCAGCGGGAAAATGGCCGTTTCCATAAGCTGCCGGACGATTGCGAGCTCTTCCTGTATACTCCCGAGGGGGAGAAAATTGAGACGCATTGGTATTATGCTTCTGCTACCGCGGAGGACGAATAAATAAAGGCTCATGAACAAACGCAGCCTCCTTTCCTGTATCATCGGCCTTGTGTGGGTATCCCTTCTGGTGGTGGTGCTCCGCACCCCTGTGCAATGGCCTGTTCATGAAGGTTTATTTGGTGGACTGTTGGTTTTCTGTCTTTACCAAGGAGAAATCTCTGCCTGGATTCGCCTTGGCCGAACGCAGAAAAAAGAGAATGATACAGAAGGCTCATAAGCCCGGTTTCACATGTGCGGAGTAATCACAATTTATACTCCACCCTCCGCGAATGCTGTATTTCATTTTGCCTGACCTCTTACAAGCGATGTAACAGGCTCCTAAGTTGGGAAGCGGTTTCCACAAGGCACTACTATCCGATATATTATAATATGATTCCATATTTGCTTGGGCTGAACGTACAAAAAGCAAAAAATGCGATTTCCGGGCGCAAATTTCCCAAGCTGATGGCTTTAACTCCAGGCTTCGTAAAAACCGCATCAGGAAACCTGTTGCGGTTTTTGTCTACGCCACCCGTGTGGGCGTAGCAAGGGAGCCTTGCGACACGCGAAGCCCCAAGGCAGGCCAGAATGGGCTGCCGCCAGGTGTAGGCGCTTTGGTCTTACAGACCAAAGCGATAGAAGCCGGGTCAAGCCCAAACAAGTGGTGGAAGAACGAAATACGCTCGTGAATTCAGCAGCAACACAATATATAGTACCGCCTCGAAAAAAGTTATAGAAAATCTTGCGAATTTACGAATTTGTGCTTGCCAGTTGATACAAGAATAGGTAAAATGCGCTCAACAAAGGAGGTACTCGATGAAATTCGCACTCGCAAAACAAGTTCTGCTCGATGGCATCAACAAGGTGGCAGGCGTGGTATCTACCCGTCCCAGCATGCCCATTCTTTCCAACGTGCTGCTGGATGCATCCAACGGTGAGCTGAAGCTTACCACCACGAGCATGGAGCTGACCATTCTCACCAAGGTTCCCTGCATCGTCGAGAAGCCGGGTGCCATCACTCTGCCGGCCAAGAAGCTGCAGAGCATCATTCGCGAGCTGCGCGACGGCGAGGTGAGCATCGAGGTGAACGGCACCGTGGCCACCATCCGCTGCAACCGCGCTCAATTCAAGCTGAACGGCCTGCCCGCCAACGAATTCCCCGGCCTGCCCGTATTCAAGGAAGCCCGTGAGTTCAAGGTGCAGCAGGGCGTGCTGAACAAGGGCTTCTCCTTCACGGAATTCGCCATCTCCAACGACGGCACCCGCTACGTGCTCAACGGTATCTACACCTGCTTCCAGGACGGCAAGCTCACCCTCGTAGCCACGGACGGTCGTCGTCTGGCCCTGTTCGAGAGCGAGCTGGAGTTCCCGGAATCCCAGAGCGTGTGCATCGATATCCCCAGCCGCGCCGTGGCCGAAGTGCACCGCCTGCTGGGCGACAACGGCGATGTGATGGTGCGCATCACCAGCAACCAGGCTTCCTTCGATTTCGGTGATACCCTGCTCATTACCAAGCTTATCGACGGCAATTACCCGAACTACCGCCAGGTAATTCCCACCCGCTCCGAGAGAACAGAGCGCGTGGTTATCCCCGCCGCCGAGCTGCAGAGCGCCGTGCGCCGCGTCTCCCTGCTCTCTTCCGAAAAGACCAACACCGTGAGCTTCCGCTTCACCCCCGGTGTGATGTCCGTACAGTCCAGCGCCAACATGGGCGAGGCTAACGAAGAAGTACCCATCGACTACAATGGCCGCGAGATTTCCATCTCCTTCAACGCTGATTACGTGCTGGCCCCGCTCAAGTCCGTGGGCGACCAGGATGTGATTATCGACCTGAATGACACCTCCAGCCCCGGTGTCATGCGCGTGGCCGATGAGTTCCTCTACGTGCTCATGCCCATCCGCGTGTAAGGATACAACAAGTTTTTTTTCAAGGTGATACAGCTGAGAGGTGGCCGACGAAAGTCCGTCACCTCTCTTTCTGTACACACACAGCGGGACATTCCCATACCATAACACCGCGATGCCGACTTCAGCATTATCAATGCTGTAGCAAGTCTAAAAGTTGTAAGTGATTAGTTTTTTCTGTTTTACGCAGTGTTTGCTACTTGCAGATAAAAATTTACATGCGTGTGGTGTGACGATTTGTGTCTGATTATCAGAGTCAGGATACGCCCACAGCATTGATAATGCTGTAACATGCGCCCGTCGGGTTTCTTCAGGTATTTCAGCATTCCGTCGCGCGTGGAACAGAATACCCCTGCCCAACCCACTATAATCACATAATAATCAATCGCTACCAATCATGAAACTCTCCCCTTTCGTATTGGCTGCAGGCATTCTCAATGCCTCCGCGGCTTACACACTCCCGGATAATTACCAAAGCCACACGGTAGGCACGCCGGCAGAGGTGGCGCAGCGGATGAACGCAGAAACAAAAGTGCCCATGGCATTCCTGCTCAGCGCAGACACGGAATGGCAAAACCAGACAACCGGCCCCCTCATTGTCTCCCCTGCCAGCAGCAGCGTTGCAGCAGATACCTTTGTCATCACCTCTGCCAATTCGTCACAACCGGCAGACTTCAGCTACACGAACAACCAGACAGGCATGATTTACATGTCTGCCTGCGACCTGAGTTCAGTTGTGACAGATACATTCAAAGCCGGGCTGGAGGGGCTTGGCAACGTAACCATCTCCCGGAACACAGCCAATACGAAGGCCGCCACGACAACATCCGGCGGTTACAAAGCCATTGCCGGTGTACTGGCTGCTGGTGACCGCACCATACTGAGCATCAGCCAGAACAGCGGGGCCGTCAACATCAGCAGCAACATCGTACAGGCAAACGACATGGTCAAAGGTGGCGCTGTATTCCTGTACAACAGCTCACAGCTGCAAGTGAATGATAATGCCGGTAGTGTCACCATCAGCGGCAATACAGCGGCCTCCAGCAAAGACAACAGCTCGTATTCAGCCCAGGGCGGTGCCATATTCGCCGATTACCAGAACGGTTCCCTTTCCATCTGCCGGAACCAGGGAGATATCACGATTGATGGCAACACTGTAAGCGGATATGTTAATCTCGCCGCCATGGGTGGTGCTATCTATGGCGCCAGGAACATCAACCTCGATGACAACAGCGGCGCGGTCCGATTCAGCAACAACAAAGCCCTGGTCACTACGGAAGGAAATTATAAAACCGGCCAGGCCAAGGGCGGTGCCATCTACAGCACCAATGCCGAGGCAAGCATCTGCAACAATGCCGGTGGGGTTGAGTTCTCAGGCAATTATGCAGAAATAGTCAGCGGTTCTGCTGCCGCCGGTGCAGTCTCCATGACGGGTGGTACTCTGCTGATTGATAACAACACCGGCTATGTCAACATCTCCGGTAATCATGCCATCGCCAGCGCCAATACTGCATACGGTGGTGCCATGGAGGTGAAGACGCTCACCATCAGCAACACCAGGGCTGGTGCAAATCCTTCGGCAGGTCTCGGTTCTGTCACCATTTCTGACAACTATGCCAGGAGCTCCGGCAATGCAGCACAGGGTGGCGCTTATAAAGGCACAACACTCACCATCAGCGATAATGCCGGCCGTATTCAGATACAAAGGAACCACGCCACCCATGACGGCACCGGCACCAGCACCACCTACGGTGGCGCGGTATATGCACCAACGGTCAATATTATCGGCAATGGTGAGAATGTGAATATTTCCGGCAACTATACAGACAACACCAACGGCCTGTCCCATGGTGGTGCCATTTATGCCGGCACCGCGATCAACATCAAGGATAACACTGGCAGCGTCAGCATATCGGACAATCACTCCAAGTCCGAGACTAACAATACGTGGGGCGGCGCCATCTATGGCAAGAATATCGAAATCACCGGCAACCAGACCGTCGATATACTCAACAACCATGCAGACCTGACCGGCACCCCCCGCACTGCCACCACCTATGCCCGCGGCGGCGCCATCTACTCCACGGGTTCCGTGATTATTGCCCACAATGGCAATACTACCCTGGCAGGCAACTACGAACGCATGGGGGAAACATACCGCCTGCGCAGTATCTACCAGACAACAACGACTGCAGGAACCACCCTGCAACTGGGCGCAGATGCTGACAAGCAACTGATTATCAAAGACTCGATATATGCCAAGAATGCAGCCGGCACGGTTATCAACGGCACCTACACGGATGCCGCCGGAAAAGAGCACCAGCAGACCGGCACGGTTATCTTCAGCGGCAAGGATACAGTAAGCCTGCTGCAGGCAGCCAAGAACAGCGACGATATCAGCGATGATGAAATCAGCAGCTCCCGCACGAGTGAGTTTGCCAGCGGCATCACGCTGTCTAACGGCACGCTGAGTATTGAAGATGGAGCCAGGCTGGAAACAACGAGTTTCGCCATTGAGAATGGCGCTGCCCTTCAGCTGAAGAACGGCGGCACCCTGAGCACAGCCCAGAGTGATGAACTACTTTTTGGCGAAGGTACGCAAATCCTGGTACAAGGGGTCAACAATACCATTGCAGCCGCTAATCTGAGCTTTGCCGACGGTGTCACCATCACTTTTGACCTGGGCGCAGAGCTGGAAATTGCCACCTTCAATCTGCGCTCAACACCCGGTGCACTGCTCACCCTCGACGCAGAAACCCTGACGCTTGGTGATAGTATTACCATGAACCTCATCAATGCTGGAGATGCGAGCGTGGGTGAATATCAATTGCTCGACTTTGGCACAGGTCTTACAGAGGAGCAGATGAAAGAAATAGAGCAGAAGTTCACGTTCACTGTTGACGGAGCCGAAGCGGATTTCTCATTTGCAGACGGTAAAGTGTTTGCCAACGTGACTGCGCCTGTGGTACCGGAACCCACCACCACCACGCTGGGTCTGCTGGCGCTCTGTGGTCTGGCAGCCCGCCGTCGCCGCAAGGTCTGATTGACTTTTAAGCGCTTCTAATAAATCGAGCAGCCCGCTAAAGTTGGAGTTTAGGGGGCTGCTGTTTTTGTCGGAGCAGGGAGGAGACTTTGGTCCCCAAACGGGTATGTCGTCCGGCTGATTCACCCTGCTAAAAGCAGCTAATTTCCGGCTAATTGCAGCTAAATTAGCCGCATTTTATTGACAAGCGGCGACGAAATGCTACAATAAGCCTATGAAACCGCGTCCCAAAGCACCTAAGGTAGAGCAATATATACCAAGACCAGGCATCGACCTGGTTCAGGTGCTGCAATTATCTGCCCCGGAAGCTAACCGGACAGATCGCTACCTGAGCTGGGAAGAATTACGCTATCGCCGCGCCCCGCAACCGCTGGATTCAGAAGGCTGGTGGGTAGGCCTCAAGCTGCACCGCATGCAGGCGCGCCAGGCGCTGCCCCTCAAGGACAGGAAGGGAGTCGCCTTCAGCTACACCGTCACACGCATGATGCAATCCCTGCTGCACCAGATTGACATGCAGGGCGGCGGCATTCTGCATGCCAGCAACCAGAACCTACTGAGCGAGACAGACCGCAACCGCTATCTGCTCACCTCCCTCATGGATGAGGCTATCATGTCGAGCCTGCTGGAGGGCGCAGCCGTCACACGCGCAGAGGCTAAGGAACTGCTGCGCAGCAACAGAAGCCCGCTGAATACGCACGAGCGCATGGTAACCAACAACTACCGCACCATGCAGCTGCTCATGAGCTGGAAGGATGCTCCCCTGACCCGGGAACGCATCCTCTCACTGCACCGCACCATGACAGAGGGGACCATCCCTCTCGAAAAATCCGGCGCGCTGAGAACAGACGCTGACAAGGTGCGAATCGAGGCCAGTGCATCGGGCGAAATCATTCACATTCCCCCGTCTGCAGACACGCTGCCTGAGCGGCTGGATGCTCTGTGCGCCTTTGCCAATAACGAGGACGGCGAATATATACACCCGGTTCTGCGGGCAATCATGCTTCATTTCTGGCTGGCCTACGACCATCCCTTCATCGATGGTAACGGGCGCACGGCCCGAGCCCTGTTCTACTGGGCCATGCTGAAATCCGGCTACTGGTTATTCGAATATATCTCCATCTCACAGGAAATATACCGGCATGCAAAATCCTATTACAACGCCTTTATTCACAGCGAGGAGGATGATAATGACCTGAACTACTTCCTGACTGACCAGCTTTCAACCATCCATCATTCCATCACCAGCCTCATGGAATACCTGGAGCGCCGCTCTGCTGAGCAGACTGAACTCAACTCCCGACTCAAAGGCAGGCCGGAATTCAACCACCGGCAAAAGGCCTTGCTGGCCGAGATGCTGAAGAACCCGGATATGCGCACCAGCGTCACTGCGCACTGCCGCGAGTTCAATACTGTACGCCAGACAGCCCGCACCGATCTGGCAGCTCTGGTCGATGCCGGCATGCTCCTGGTACACAAGCAGGGCAACGAATTCATCTACACCCCTGCAGCTAATCTGAAGCAGCTAATTTCCGGCTAATTGCAGCTAAATTAGCCGGAAGCATAAGGGGAGCACCATTGCTGGTGCTCCCCTTATGCTTTGCTGTAAAATCACTTACTCACCCAAAGCACAGGCAAGCGTCTGGGCCACGCCTTCGAATGCTGCGGCCACGCGGTTGGAGCCGGTATCCTCCAGCGCCACCGGGCGGCCCTGGTCGCCACCCTCGCGGGTGCGCATATCCAGCGGGATCTTGCCCAGCATAGGCACGCCGAGCTTTACCGCCTCGCGGTCGCCGCCATGCTGGCCGAAAATATAGTGCACCGTCTCGTCCGTGGGGCAGATGAAATAGCTCATATTTTCCACGATACCGAGGATGGGTACATCCGTGCGCTGGTACAGGCCGATAGCCTTGCGGGCATCGATAAGGGCCATTTCCTGCGGCGTGGTGACCACCACCACACCATCCAGCTGCACCGTCTGCACGATGGTGAGCTGAATATCGCCCGTGCCGGGGGGCATATCCAGAATCAGGAAATCCAGCTCGCCCCAGTCCGTCTCCTTCAGGAACTGCTGCGTGTAGCGCGTAGCCAGCGGGCCACGCACCGCCACGGGGGAGGCCTCATCCATCATCAGGCCCATGGAGAGCAGCTTCACGCCATGCGCCTGCACGGGGATGAAACGCTCATCCTCGCCGGCATCCGGCAGCTCCTTCGTGCCAAACATCAGCGCCATGGAGGGGCCGTAAATATCCAGATCCAGCAGACCCGTGCGGTAGCCCAGGCGGCTCAGCGCCACAGCCAGGTTAGCAGACACCGTGCTCTTGCCCACGCCACCCTTGCCGGAAGAAATACCGATAATGTGTTTCACGCCCGGCAGCGGAGTCTTCCACTTGGCGGGGTCATCCTGCATGCGGGCCTGCTTCTCCAGGTCGGGGTTGCGGTACTCGATATCCACGTCGATGCTCTTCACGCCGGGCATCTCCTTCACCTCGGTCATTACGCTCTGGTACACAAAGCGCGGCACGTCCTCGTTCTTGCTCTCGATGCGCAGCTCAATACGCACCGCACCCTCGGCAGAAACCTCGATATTCTTCACCAGACCAAACGACACGATATCGCGGCTGAAACCCGGGTACTTCACCGTGGTCAGCGCCGCGCGAATCAGCTCAGGCGTTACTTTTGCATCACTCATATCTCTCAAAGCCCGCAGGCCTTGCTACTATGCGCTTTCCACCCGCTTTTGTCAAGGTGAAAGCCAGCCATGTTCTCCCCCCCCTGCGCACACGTGTCCCAAAGATTTTGTAGAGAATAGAAATATCAGCAACATTTTGGAAGAATCCCCCCCTCTGCGCAATAAATTGGACTTTGGCGAGCCAACGGCGAGCGGAATTCTGAGCCCCGCCTACTGGCGGGGCGGTAAGTTCAATAGCCCAGGGCGTAAGCCCTGGGGTAAAGAGAAAATAGTAACCGAACCCCGAGCGGAGCGAGTGGGTGGTAGATATGGATGCGCGTTGATATGCAAATAATCAATGCTTAACATAAACGGAACGCTCATGCGAATCTGCCACCCCGCCAGCTGGCGGGGTTCCGGTCTTATTACTACACCATACCCAGGGCTCACGCCCTGGGCTATGGAAAGTGTCGCCCTATCGGGCTCAGAATTCCTCGGGCTTTCAGCCCGACAAAGATTCCAATTTATCGAGCTCCGTACTCAAACTTTGGGACACGTGTGTCCCCTGCGGGGATGTTGCATTTTTGATTTTTGATTCTTGATGTATCAAGTTCAGCGGCAAATAAATTCATTTTCGGCTTGACTTTCAATGCGAAATGGTGCATCTTTGCGGCTCACCAAACCCAATATTACTGAGTTATGGCAAACATGAATGTTATTCTCGCTACGAAGATCGAAGGTCTGGGCTGTGAAGCCGACCTCGTTACCGTGAAGGCTGGTTACGGCCGCAACTACCTGATTCCTCAGGGCCTTGCGTTCGAGGCTACTCCCGCCAACCAGCGTTTCATCAACATGCTCCAGAAGAAGCGCGCTGAGCGCGAGGCCGCCGAGCTGGCCAACTTCCAGGAGATCGCTGCCAAGATTGCTGCCGTCACGGTCAACCTGACCCTCGAGGCCGGTGAGAATGGCAAGGTGTTCGGCGCCATCACCAACCAGCAGATTGCTGAGGGTCTGGCCGCTCAGGGCATCGAAATCGACCGCCACGCTATTGAGCTGGAGAAGCCGCTCAAGAAGTCCGGCACCTACGAGGTGGCTGCCAAGCTGCACACCCAGGTGACCGCCACTGTGAAGGTGGTTCTCGTGGTGAAGGGTGAAGTTGCCGCTCCCGCTGAGGAAGCTGTAGAGGCCTAATCCCCCCCCACACATTACACTTCAAGAAACCCGCGCCGGTGAAACATCCGGCGCGGGTTTTGTGTTCCCCGGAAATCAAGCACAGAATTGTGAACTAAAAGTCACATGAACTGTGACTTTTGTTTCACCCAGACGATATTGCAAAACAGACTGAGGCGTGCTTAACTACCAGCAGTTATACGCACGCTATGCACCAAAGCGACACCATATTCCGCACTATCTGTCTGGCAGGAGCCATGCTGGCACTGCTGCTCACGGCTGGTATCCTTATCCAGCTCTGCATTCATTCATCCGAAGCCTGGCAGCATTTCGGCATCTCCTTCCTGTGGAGCAGTGAATGGGACCCGGGCATGGATGCCTACGGCGCCCTGCCACATATTCTGGGCACGCTGCTCACCACCGGGTTAGCCCTTCTGCTCTCCATACCGCTGGCGTTCGCCGTGGCGCTGCTGCTCACCGAGGCACCGGATTGGCTGAACCGGCCACTGAGCCAGTGCGTAGATTTGCTGGCCGCCATTCCCTCCGTCATTTACGGCATGTGGGGCTTGTTTGTGCTGGTTCCGCTGATGCAGAACCACGTACAGCCTTTCCTGAATAAAACGCTGGGACTTGCGAATCTGCCGGGCGGCTCCTGGCTGCTGGGTGAGGACGGCTACAGCTCTGGTTTCGGTTTCCTGACAGCCGGTGTCATTCTGGCACTCATGGTATTGCCCTACATGAGCGCGGTAATGCGCGACGTGTTCCGCATGACACCGCCCATGCTGCGAGAATCGGCCTACGGGCTTGGCTGCACACGACTGGAGGTTACCCGGGATGTGGTGGCACGCTATGGCATACGCGGCATTATCAGCGGCATCTTCATCGGCATGGGCCGAGCCCTTGGTGAGACCATGGCCGTGCTCTTTGTCATCGGAAACCTCATGGAATCGCCTGCGGGCTTGTTCTCCTGCGGCACCACCATAGCCGCCACACTGGCCAATAACTTTGCCGAGGCCACCGGTCTGCAGCAGAGCGCCCTGTTCGCCCTGGGGCTGATACTCCTGCTCATGAGCTTCGGTATGCAGATACTCACGCGATACTACCTGACCCGTACCGGTGCCCGACGCGGCGAAAATAACTGATAACCACACCCACAGCATCACCATGACACCACGTCCCCTTTTCTTCCGCAAGGCAGGCAACCAGTTACTCAACCTGTTTGCCCTGCTCTCCATCTCCACCGCCCTGGGCGGCATGGGCTGGATTCTCTACACGGTCTTGCAACACGGTACCCCGGTGCTCAGCTGGGATTTCCTCACCTCACCCTCCAAGCCCTACGGTGAGCCAGGCGCCGGCGTGGCCAACGCCCTGCTCGGCACCCTGTTGATGACCCTGGGAGCCACGCTACTCGCCGTCCCCCCGGCGCTGGCCGGTGGCATCTACCTGGCAGAATTCGGTAAAAACAGCAAACTGGCAGATACCCTGCGATTCTGCGCCAATGTGCTCATGGGGCTGCCTTCCATTCTGGTGGGTCTGTTTGTTTACGCTCTGCTGGTTGCCACCACGGGCCAGTTCTCTGGTTTTGCAGGCACGGTGGCTCTGGCCATCATCATGTTCCCTGTCATCATGCGCACCACGGAGGATATGCTGCTCATGGTGCCGGATACCTTGCGGGAATCCGCCCTGGCACTGGGCATGACCCGCATGCGCGCCACGCTGAGCATTGTGGCACGCAGTGCCCGCAATGGGCTGGCCACGGGTATTCTGCTTTCGCTGGCCCGGGTCAGCGGCGAAACGGCTCCGCTGCTCTTCACTGCACTGTTTGCCGATACCTGGCCGGGTGGTTTCTTCAGCGAGCCCACGGCCAGCGCCCCGGTACTCATCACCGAGTACACCACCAATTCACCCTTCGAAAGCATGCACGCCATGGGCTGGGGCACCGCCCTGGTCATGGCCCTGTTCATCCTCATCATCAACATTGCAACCCGATTCATCTTCCATGAAAACAAACATTAAGATATCCACCCGTAATCTGAACTTCCATTACGGCAAACACCAGGCTCTTTTTGACAATAACCTGGATATTTACGCCAACCAGATAACGGCCGTCATCGGCCCCAGCGGCTGCGGTAAATCCACCCATCTGCGCATCTACAACCGCATTTTCGAGCTCTACCGCAACCAGAAGGCCACCGGCGAAGTGCGGCTGGATGGCAAGAACATCCTGGCGCCGGATGTGGACCTGCTCAAACTGCGCCACCGCGTAGGCATGATTTTCCAGAAACCCACCCCCTTCCCCATGAGCATTGCAGACAACGTGGCCTACCCGCTGAAACTTCACTACAAACTCAGCCGCAGCGAAATAGACGACCGTATTGAGGAAGCCTTGCGCGGGGCCTCGCTCTGGGATGAAGTAAAGGATAAGCTGAAATCCAGCGGGCTGGCGCTTTCCGGTGGTCAGCAGCAGCGCCTGTGCATTGCGCGCGCCCTGGCCGCAGAGCCGGAGGTTCTGCTCATGGATGAACCTACCAGCGCCATCGACCCGGTAGCAACACTGCGTATTGAGGAGCTGATTCTGGAGCTCAAGAAGAAGTTCACCATCGTCATTGTGACCCACAACATGCAGCAGGCTGCCCGCATCTCCGACCGCACCGCCTTCTTCTACAAAGGCCGTATCGTGGAGGTGGATGATACCACCAGAATATTCACCAATCCCTCCAATAAACAGACAGAAGACTACATCACCGGCCGTTTCGGTTAATTCTTCACAGTATACAATATCTTATGAAAAATCATTTCATCAACGAAATAAACCATCTACGACAGCAACTCTGCCGCCAGGGCGCTGACGTAGAACAGGTTATCCGTCAGGCTGTCCTGGCCTTTCAAACCAGCGATATCGAGCTGGCTCGCCGAATCATGGCACACGATGGCATCATCGACCGCGAGGAAAACCGACTCGAAGAAGAATGCCTCAAGATTCTGGCACTGTACCAGCCAGTTGCGGGAGATCTCCGCACAGTCATTTCCTGCATCAAGATTAACACCTCACTGGAACGCATGGCCGATTTTGCCTGCCACATGGCTGAACGCGCGATGCACCTGGCCACCCAGCAATTACAACCAGGGCAGGAACTGCTCGATTTTGCCCCCATGGAGCAACTCACACTCGATATGCTCCACGATACACTGCATGTTGTGGAGTCATGTGATATTCTGCAGGCACACAAGGTCATTGAGCGCGATGACGCTGTAGATGCCCTGCGCAGCGAGCATCGTACCCGCGCCCGCGTAGCCATCGGTTTCTGCCCCGCGGCGGCAGAATATTACATCGACTGCATTGGCCTTGCACGCGACCTGGAGCGCATCGCTGACCTGGCCACTGATATCTGCCAGCAGATTATCTACCTGCAGACCGGCTGCATCACCCGTCACACATGAGGTGACCATGCAGCAGATGATTTCTTCCTTCCCAGGCAGGCATTCTACCGGATGCCTGCCTTTCTGCAAATAAAATGATGCAACACCGACTCCGCCGGTGTTGCATCCGAATAAAATAACCTGAACAGCAATCAGCAGCCGGAAATCGCGGCTCCCATGAGCTCTGCAGCCTTCTTGCCGCTCATAAGCATGCCACCGAAAATCGGGCCCATGCGGAAGCTGCCGCTCACGCCATTGGCTGCCATGCCGGAGACAAAGAGACCGGGGTAGATCTCCTTGGTGTTGTCGATGGTGGAGCGTTCACCCTCTGCGGCATCCATGCTCATTTCACCCACCACACCACCCGTGGGCGTGTTCAGCTTCACACCATTCTTGCGTGCCACAGTCTTAGCAATCTCGCAGTCATGGCCGGTGCCATCGAGAACCGTTCTGGAGATAATGGTCAGCGGGTCCACATGGAGCCCCTCTCGCAGCACCGGGGTCCAGTTGACCACCACGCCGCCCACGCGCCCCTGCTTGTATACCACATCCTCCACCGAATAGCAGTTGAAAATGGTGGCACCCGCCTGGGTGGCCTTATAGAGCAGGCCGGCAGTAGCATGCACGGAGTCAATGATATAGGTGCCGTCCTTATACGGCTTACAGGTAAGCTCCAGCTCGCGGACGATGGGCATGGCCTCCTCCTGCACCACGATATCATTGAACATCATGGCGCCGCCCCACATGCCACCACCGGGGGAAAGCTTGCGGTCGAACAGGGCCACCTTGTGCCCGGCCTTGGCCAGATAGTATGCAGCAACAATACCGGAAGGGCCACCGCCTACAATGGCGGCATCCAGAACAAGATTGCTCTGCAATTTATTGAAATACGACTCAATAATTCCGCTTGATACCAGTGTTTCCATGATGCTTCCCAGCATAGTTTCAACACCGGCTGCAAGCAAGCCTGAACCATGACATATCGGCGGATTCACGCGCCTTTTTGCTTGTAGCGGCGCGGGCTTTGTGGCAGAGTTCTGGTATGAAGAAAATTCTCTCAAATTGCCGCCTGTACGGGATTGTGGATATGGGCTACACGGCCCCCGAACAAGTGGAGGCGCGTACGCATGCCCTGATTGACGGCGGCGTGAGAATCATCCAGCTCCGCGCAAAGGGAGTAGAGCACCCCCTGGTCAAGGCATGGGCCATAGCCATGCAGGCTATCTGCCGAGAGCGCGGGGCCATCTTCGTGCTGAATGACTACCCGGAAATGGCTGCTGAAATCGGCGCGGATGCCGTGCATGTGGGGCAGGATGGCGGCAGCCTGGCAGATGTGCGGAAAGTAGTCGGAGAGGGGATGATTATCGGGCGCTCCACTCATAGCCTGGAGCAGGCCATGCAGGCCCGGCAGGAGGGGGCCGATTACATCGGCTTCGGCCCGTTGTTCCCGACCGGCACCAAGCCCGGCCGCCCGTCCATAGGCCTGGACGATATTACCGCCGCCCAGGAAGCCGCCGGCGATATGCCCATGTTCTGTATAGGCGGCATCAATGAAACCACCCTGCCGGCGGTTCTGCAGGCCGGCGCCAGGCGCGTGGTCATCGTCTCCTGGCTCCTGCAACAGCCGGACATCGACCACGCCGCACAAGGCATCATCCAGCAAATTGAGCAAAATACTCTGTAGCAAACAGCCATTTCCGTACTGGCGCACATGTTAATCCCCCGCAGGCTTCCCTGCGGGGGATTGCTCTCTATATGAACAAAACGGGGTAGTTTTAAAGTTCCTGTTCCACCAGTTTCACCACGGAATCCGGCAGAGCTACGTAGTTGAGCTTCGTAGCGGTGGGGGCACCCTTGGTGTAGCACCACATGAAGTAGTTGCGCAGGGCAGCTTTCTTATCGGCAGGGGTATCCTTGCGGAGCAGCACGTAGGTAACACCCGTGATGGGCCAGCTGGTGGCGCCGGGCACGTTGGTGAGCTCCATGTAGAACCCGGGGGCGTTTTTCCAGTCGGCAGCAGCAGCGGAGGTGGAGAAGCTGGCCTGGTTCGGGGCTACATAGTTGCCGCTGGCGTTCTCCAGCATGGCGCAGGCCAGTTTTGCCTCTACCGCGTAGGTGTACTCCGTGTAACCGATAGCACCACGGGTGCGGGCCACGTTGTTGCACACGCCCGGGTTCTTCTGGCCGCCGATGCCCACCGGCCACTTCACCGAGGAACCCTGACCCACCTTCTTTTTCCAATCGGCGGAAATTTTCGAGAGGTAGTTGGTGAAGATGAACGAGGTGCCGCTGGAATCCGCGCGGCGCACCACGGTGATTTTCAGCTTGGGCAGTTTGAGTTTCGGGTTCAGCGCCTTGATGGCGGGGTCATTCCAGCTGGTGATTTCGCCCAGGAAAATGCGGGCCAGCACATCCTGGCTGAGTTTGAGCTGGTTATTCTTCACACCAGGCAGGTTCACGATGACAACCACACCACCGGTCAGCATGGGATATTGCTCCAGCCCGGCTTCTTCCTGCTGAGCCAGTGTGAGCGGATTATCCGACCCGGCAAAATCCACCGTGCCGGCCTTGATCTGGTTGAGCCCGGCACCGGAGCCCATGCTCTGGTAGGTGACCTGAGTATCCGGGTTCTGCTGGGAATAAGCGTAGGTCCATTTCTGGTATACCGGGGCGGGGAATGAGGCACCGGCACCCGTGATGGTGGTTTCTGCCTGCGCAAGCGTGCACAGACCCAGAGCAGCGATAAACAGATTCTTGAACATAATATGTGTTTTCTATGGTAAAGTGGTTAGAGTTATCAGAAATCGAAGCGGACGGCAGAGGAGAGCTGCCAGCCGGTAAAGCCCTTGTTACCCTTGGCATCGGAACCTGCGGAGTTGAGGTATTCGGCGCCGAGCATCAGCTTGAGCATGTGCGGGTTTTCCGGGCATACATAGTAGTTTGCACCCATGTAGAGCCCCTGAAGCAGGTCGCTCGTGCCAGAGTACGTGGAGTTGGTGGTGTAGTAGCGGCTGTCGCCTTTCACCGCGTTGCTGCCGCTGGCCAGCTGGTAGCGCAGCACACCTTCCCAATGGGGGGAGAAGCGGTAGCTGGGCATGATGACAAGGCCGAATACATTTTCAGCACCCGCCTGGCCATCGTATACATTGAACCCGGCCAGAGCCTCGGCAAGCAGGGTGAGATTCCCCTGTTTACCCTCCCAGCTCAGGGCGACCACATCCTGTGCTCCGGGGCCGGCATATTCAGAGCCGGGGTTGGAATCACCATCCTTGTGGAAGCTGTGCATGTAGTCCAGCTGCAGGCGTCCGTTGCTGCCGGTGGCGCGGGAAACGGACATGCCCAGGGTCACGTTGTCATCACTGTTGAACGAGGGTTCCAGCCAGGCATTATCGCGCTGCCCATTCAGCCAGAGACCCGCATTCCAACCCCATTCGGCCTTCTTGTCGGCATTTGCCACCGATATGCCGTAGAGCTTTTCGGCCTTGAGCTGGTTCACCAGAGCAGAGCGCTCGAGCGTTATCAGTTTGGCACTGGAGGTGCGGTATTCGGCCATGTAGGCCGGCTTGTGCTTACCGACTGTGAGCGTAACCGGCTTCAAGGTGGTGGAAATGGTCAGTTCATCCAGCGTGCCTTCGGTGCGGGAGCGGTCCCATTCCCCGCCGCTGTATTTACTGCGCGCATCGAGCCCGCCGATATTCCAGACCCCCTTGATGGTGAAGTTATTCAGCACTTTGGCCTGGGCACCCAGGCGGAAACGGCGCCATTCGTTGTTGTCATTGCGGTCGCCTTTCACGCGGTCATCACCGCCGGCGGGGGCCAGATATCCCCACTGGTACTGGCCGCGCATTTTCAGGGTCAGCTCCTGCAGGTAGGGGTTCTCTGCATGATCGCGCTTTGCGTCAAATACCTTGAACGCATCCTTCATGTGCGAGGCGAGGCTGAAATCAGATGCCTGGGAGAGCGGAGCGGCCCCGATGGCCAGGGCCAGTGCCATGATGGTATTCTTTTTCATATCGTATTTTTCTTTTGTTTGGTGCCGACCTGTGTTGCGGTCGACATCTTCAGTAAATCGCACAGATGAAAAATTTTCAAGATTTCCATGGTGAATCAAAAGCCACAGTAAATGTGACTTTTAAGTCACACACGGATTCTTGAACTCCGCCACGCCATGTGGTGTAATAAGCACGATATATGGCTACGCATATCATCATAGTAGAAGACGACGAAGACATCGCAGCCTTGGTAGCCTACAACCTGGAACGACAGGGATGGAAATGCACCCTGGTACACAATGGGACCGAGGGCTGGGAACAGATACGCCACCACATGCCCGACTGCGTCATCCTGGATATGATGCTGCCCGGAATGAACGGAATGGAGATTCTGAACGAGATGAAGAATCATGATGCCACCTGCCACATACCTGCCCTGTTTCTCACTGCCCGAAGCGAGCTGGATGACCGCCTGGAAGGCCTGCGGCTCGGGGCCGATGATTATATATGCAAACCTTTCAGCAGCAAGGAACTTGTTCTACGTGTCCGAAATGTCCTGCACAGAGCCAATAGCAACTCCACAAGAGTAATCATCAAGCACAAAGACCTGCTCCTGGATAAAGTCAGCCACCAGGCCACATTGAACGGCGATTCCCTGGATCTCACCTCCGCCGAATTCAAACTGCTGGCCTACATGATGGAGCGCCCCGGCAAGGTGCAGGACCGCTACGAGTTGCAACACGCCATCCTGGGCCATTCTGACACTACCCAGACCCGCGCCCTTGATACGCATATCAAGCGTCTGCGCAAAAAGCTCGGCAGCTATGCCGACTGCATCGCCACCGAGCGCGGCGTGGGATATTTCTTCCAACCGTTAAACGACAAGCCGGAAGATTGAGCTAAAATTCCAGAAAGGTCGCAACACGGGACTTTTAGTCCCGACAACTGAGTTGCCGGGAACTGAGTACTTTTTCCTTCCTCCCAGCGCTAGGGAATAGATATCTACTGAAAAACCACTCCCCTGCCCGAAGATTGCGGACAGGGGAGTGGTGAAGGGAATAAAGGCTGTCGGAGGCCTTTAGAAATTGCAGCGCACAGCGGCGGAGTATTCCCAGCCGTTGTAGTAATCCTTGCCGTCCTTGCGGGCGGTGGTGTACTCTGCGCCGAACATGAGCTTGGCGGCGTCCTTATACTTGGCAGAGGCGTACAGGTTCACGCCGAAGTAGAAGGCATGCAGGCTGTCTACCCAGGAGGCGCTGGTGGTCTGCGTGCAGATGTAGCGGTCTGCGCCCAGCTTGCAGGCGCCCTTGCCGGTCATGCCGTTGTAGCGGAACACGAGGTCCACATTCGGGTGCACGGCGTACACCGGCTGCAACTGAATGCCGATATTGTTGGTACCCTGGCCGTCCTGCTGCTCAAAGGCAGCCACAGCATTGGTGGTGAAGGTCAGCTTGTTGTGCTTGATTTCATAGCCCAGGGAGATGGCGTCCTTGAAGTCGATGCCGTAGTTGTTGGCACCGGGGTTGCGGCGGCCATGGTAGGCGTTGTTGAAGTCGTGCACGTATTCACCGGAGATGGCGTGGTAGCCGCTCTCGGATACGTTGAACTTATGCGTACCACCGATGATGGCGAAGCACTTGTCCTCCCAGCCGAACTCGCCCTTGAAACCATCGCCACGGCCATAGTAGTCGCGGTGGCTGGGGCTGCAGGTGGCGCAGGCGCGGTCATTGGCCATGACCTGCACGTAGAGGATGTCCTTCTTGTCCGGGGAGGTGTAGTTCACCTCCACACCCCAGTTGGTATCCAGCGCGAACTGATTGGCCACATAGGAACGCTCAACACAGGGCATGCTGGCGTTGGACATGCGGAAATCAGACGTGAAGCTGGGGGCGAACTTACCAGCGCGGACGGTGAGGCCCTTCACGGCGTCGATATTCTGCTTCAGCCAGATATCATAGAAGCCGGTGTAGCTGTAGTTCTTCCTGGTGCGGCCGCCTGCATACGTATCGCGAACAGGCAGACCACCTATGCGCACATAGGTGTGGAACTGCGTGCCGGTGCGCATGAACACATTGGCACCAATCCAGTTGCGGCGGAACTCATCGTTGTACGGGGTAGCACCCTGCTTGAGGTGCTGGCCGTTGCTGCCATTGGGCTGCACGCTGGCCATCTGCCACTGCTGGCGGGTGGTCAGGGCAACCTTGGTCACAAAGGTGTCCTTGTTCTCATACACCACGAGGGCGTTCTTCACCGCCTCCACCCAATCCTTGGGCTGGGGCTTGCTGGTCAGCAAAGCATCTGCGCTGCCGGCAAAAGCGCAGCCAGCGGCAGCAAGAGAAAGAAGCAGAGCTTGTTTCATGGTACTTAGCGCAGCTTGGAGAACAGGGTGGTGGTATCCAGCACCGGCATGTAATCCTTGTGGTCCAGACCGGCATCCAGCACGTAGAGGGTGAGCAGGCGCTTCACCACGGACAGGAGCTTCTCCGGCTGCCAGGGCTTCTCGATGTAGTTGTCGATGTGGCCGTCGTTGATGGCGTTGATGGTATCGGCATGCGTAGCCTGGCCGGTCAGCAGCACCTTGCGAGTCTTGGCAAAGCGGCGGTCGGCGGCAATCTTGCCCAGCAGCTCGGTGCCGGTCTCGCCGGGCATCACCTGGTCAGAGATAACCAGAGCCACATGGTCGCCGTCTTCGTCAATCTGGTCAATCAGCTGCATGCAGTCTGCCACGCTGGAGGCTTCCTCCAGACGCACGTAGGAGGCCAGCGGACGCAGGTCGCGCATTACGGAATCCAGCACTTCCTGCTGGTCATCTACACAAATGATATTAATCGTTTCCATTTATTTGAGAGGTTGGTATGTTAACAGTAAATGAGGTTTCCTGGTCATTGCTGCGCACTTCAATGGTGCCGTTGTAACTGTCGACCACACGGCGCACAATAGCCAGGCCAAGCCCGAGCCCGAAATCCAGGCCCAGTTTCTTGGTGGTGAAATTAGGGTTGAAAATCTTGTTCAGGTTTTCTTCGTCAATCGCGGGACCATTATTGGCAATGGTCACGGAAATATACTCCGTGGGCAGGAGCTGAACGCCCTGCACATGGCAGCAGCAGCCGGTGATGGAAATGGCGGGGGCTTCGGTGCCGCCCTGCTCCATGGCATCACAGGCATTCTTGATGATATTGCTCCACACCTGCACCAGCTCGGTGACATCGGCATTGATGCCGGGCATAGGGGAGAAACGAGTGGTGACGGCAACGCGCTTCAGCTTGTTGTGCAGCAGGTTCAGAGCATCATTCACGCTCTGCTCCACGCTCACCCCGGGCTCACGCGTGCTGTTGCCACCGCCCAGCAGCTTGACCGCGCGCACAATGCCCGTGGCCAGCTTGGAGGCCATGCGCATATCGCGCAGGTCGTGCCCCAGTTCCCAGAAGCGGTAATTCTTCGCCAGGTTTCGGATAAAGCGGCCGGAGAGCTTCGCGCCATCCTCCGTGTTGGGGAAGATATGCGCCAGCACCTTGGCAGCCTCCTGCGGCAGCTTCAGCTCCCGCTCATAATAACGCGCAGCGGAGCGGAGCTCCTGCGCCGAAATGAAGGAGTTATCCTCGAATCCGTAGGTGAAGAGCAAGGCATTGTTCTTGTCTTCATCCTCCAGATACTCCTGCAGGCTGTCGGCCACAAACTCAGTGCGGCGGGAGATTACACCCACAGCGTTGTTGAGCTCGTGCGCAATGCCGGCAGAAAGCTGAGCAAGCGTGCTGGCCATTTCGGCGCGCTGCAGCACTCGCAGAGCCTCCTCTTTCTCAGAAGTCTTGGTGAAGATGCGGGAGTTTCGGGCGGCCAGTTCATGCACCAGCACCGGGATGAACTGGCGCTCGAAACATCCGTATTTCTCCGGCTCCACCACCTCCGTGGTATCATCCACGTAGGTCACCACAGAGTCCTCCAGCGCCACAATATCGTTGGAGCTGTGAAAAGAACGGGAGAAAAATGCCTGAACGCAGACGTAGGAACCTTCCTCCGCGCGGAATACTTCGTAGCCGCGGGTGTTGCTTTCCACCGGCAGGTCGACTCCATCATAGGAGCCGGCCCGGCGGAAAGCAGCAAAGCACCCTTTCTGCACGTAGTACACGCGGTGGCACTCCTCGCCCTGCCCCACCAGCTGCTCGCCTTCGGCAAGCTCGATGGTGCGGCCGGGGTCGCTGAAGTACACCGCATTGATGCGCTTCAGAGGTTCAATTATCTGTTCAGGCAGGAGCATTATATCTCATTGACGAATTTTATCAGCCGAAGAAGCCGACAGCGCCCAGCAGGTACATGAGACCGATGGACAGAGCCAGACCAATCAGGCACAGGATGGTGCCGGAGATAGCCATGCCCTTCTGCTCGATGTGACCCGTGGCGTAAGCCATGGCGTTGGGAGGCGTGGAAATCGGCAGAGCCATGCCCAGGGAGGAGGCGAAGGCGATGGTCACCAGCAGGCCGATGGCACCGGGAGCATCCATGGAACCGCCAGCCACCATACCGGCAGCCACAGAGGCCATGATGGGCATGAGCAGAGCGGCAGTGGCCGTGTGACTCATGAAGGTAGCCATGAAGAGGCAGATAAGGCTGGAGCCCACGATGAGGGCCAGGCTGTCCCATTCAGCGAAGGGAATGGAGTTGATGAGGTCGTTGGCCAGCTTGGTCTCACCCAGGGCAACACCCAGAGCGAAGCCACCGGCTACCAGCCAGAGCACGTCCCAGCTCATGGCACGCAGGTCCTTGGCAGTGATAACGCCGGTCACGGAGAACACAGCGATGGGGATGATGGCCACGCTGTTGGCGTCCAGGCCATGGTACTGCTTGGGTACCACCCACAGAAGGATGGTCACGATGAAGGTGATGTACACCACCCAGGCCTTGGGCGTGGTCATGAACTTGCCCTTCATTTCCTTGGCAAGATCCAGAGCCTTCTGGTCAATCGGGAACATCTTGAGCAGGATGAACCAGCCGATGAGCAGCATGATAATCACGAAGGGAATACCGAACATCATCCAGTCACCGAAGGTCACGTTCCAGCCGTTCTCCTGCATGAACTTAAGAGCAATGGCGTTGGGGGGCGTACCGATGGGGGTACCAATGCCACCCACGTTGGCGCCAATCGGAATGCAGAGGGCGAAGGCAGCGCGGCCGCGGTCCTCCGGCTTGAACAGGGCAAGCACCGGGGTAAGCAGAGCCAGCATCATGGCGGCGGTGGCGGTGTTGCTCATGAACATGGAGAACAGAGCCGTCACGCTCATCAGGCCGAGCAGCACATACTTCGGGTTGGTACCGAAGGGGCGCAGCAGCACGCGGGCCAGGTTGATGTCCAGGCGGAACTTGGTGGCGGCATCAGCCAGGAAGAAACCACCAAGGAACAGAATGATGATGGGGTCAGCAAAGGTAGCGAAGATGCTCTTCTGCTGGGTCAGGTTGGTCAGCTCCAGCTTGGAGATGCGGGCGCTCACCTCGCCTTCATACAGGCGACCGGCAGCTTCCTTGAGAGCGGTGGCCTGGGCGGCATCAGCCTTGCCACTTACCACGGGCTTGAGGATGGCGGTGTTGATGGTGCTGCGCACCACATCCGGGGTGAGGTTGGAGGCTTTCTTGAGGGACTCAGCCACGCTGGTCTGGGTAGCCTTCACCACCTCAGCATCAGCGGAGGGGCCATAGGCATCAGCCACAATAGCGGCAACGTCCTTACCGTCAAACTTGTCGACCTTGAGGAAATTGAGTGACGTGTTCGAGGTACCCAGCAGAGCCAGGGTGATAACGAGCACGGAGGTGGTCCAGATCGGAATGACTTCCAGAATCCACATGAGAGCAGCAAACACGAAGAGCGCAATCACGCGCGTCTGAATCGGATTCACCGGCAGGCCCCATTCTTCAAAGGGCATGAACAGCATGCTGCCGCTAATCAGCAGCACAACCAGCAACTTAATGATTGTTTTTGTTACCTGAGACATAATTGATTCGAATTGTGTTCTCAGCACAGGTCGGGCGTGCAGGTACACGCCACCTCGCGCGCGAGCGTGCGAGAACGGGCTTGTGCTACCCAGCACTTTACTACAATCTACCGCTATTGGCAAGTTTTACTTGATAGAAAAAACCTGCAATCCGGCAGAAAATAAAGCCTGGGCAGCCCATTACCAACGGCCCGGAATCACTTCTTCGGGGCCGGCCAGCCGATGCACTGGTGCACAACGACGAGATGATTCTCCGGCAGGCCGATACCTGCCTTCAGAGCATCCTTATCAATCATGGCGCGCACCACGGTGGAAAGCCCGCGGGAGGTGCAGTAAAGATACACATTCTGGTAAGCAGAGCCCACGTGGTTCTCGCCGCCGCGGTCATCCAGGCAGGTATAGAGCAGGTGCAGCGGGGCATTCTTCACAAAATCCTGTCGTTCGCAGAGCGGGATAAGGTTCTTATCATTCACCTTCACCAGCTTATGCCCCGGGCCATCATACTCCCAGGTGCCCGTGGGCGTGAGCACAAAGAGCTGCATATTCTGCAGACCGCGCGAGGTAGGCACCGTGCGCTTGCCATATGAATTCACGCCCCAGGCCACCCAGAGGATATCCGCAAGCGTCTGGTCATCAATAGCGCGCGTGGTATCATAATCGCGGACCGAATGGCGCTGCGCAATAGCCTCCAGCAACGGCATACCACCGGTCATCACCGGCGCCGGCAGCGGCTTCTCCTCCCCTGCACTCCACCCCGGCAGCATCGCCCCGGCCAACATACATAAACCCAATAAACGACGGAACATATCCTGCATTCTAGCAGGAATTTTCCACCCTGCAAGAAAATTCAGAGAGCGGTAGCCTTCTAAATCGCACGGTGTCCCAACTGCATTATCAACACCGTTGGAGCCTGCACCCCCTCTTTATCCGCTAGATGGCGATTTAGCGGGGTTAGAAATCAATCGGAGCACGGGACTTCAGTCCCGAAAACATAACCGTTGAGGGACTAAAGTCCCTCGCTCCGACAAAAAAACAGTTGCTCGCCAAACTCCCATTTGGCGCAGCATTCTTTGGGACACATGTGGTGCAAAGCCCCTGCCGCAGAATCATAGCGGCAGGGGCTGCTTGTATATGCGGAAAATGAGTGTCAGGTATCAGAAATCACTCGTGGTCAAGTCGATGCGGGCGAGTGTCTTTTCGATGAAGGCATCGATGACACGCTGGAACTCCTTGCGCTCGTCCTCTATGCCCAGTTGCTCCAGTTCTGAACGGTATCTGGCGCGAAAATCGTCCGTAATATACTCCTCATCAGGGGCAGAATGGATACTCCGCACTATTTGCTGCACAGTGAATGCAAATCTGATGCCGACAGAGAGCGATTCGGCATCCGCATTATTGAAGATTACCCGGTCACGGAATAATCCTCCCCTGAGGATGATATTGCCAGTGGATTCATCGGTGTAGAATTGCTTCGGCATTTGTCTGACAAACCACATGGCACCTTTGTGCATCAGCTCGCGTTCCGCCTTATCAGGAAAGACCAGAGGGCACATGAGCTTGGTGGCGTCCTCGTCAATATCCACCCAGAGCTGCCTCATGCGCGGCGGAATTGCCAGATAACGTTCATACAGATAATCGACGACTTGTGCAATGCGGGCGGGGCATGCGCGTTCCGTCCGCCACACGCTGATCTGCGAAGCATCATTGCTTGCACCAACATATACGCAATCGTTATCCTGATTAAGAATTCCACTGACTTCCCCCTTAATATCATAAGGTGACATCATCATGCCATCCACTACCAAATTTTCCGGATAAGTCACCACAATAGCGCTGCAATAATACTGCTGGTTATAAGCCTCACCAAAATCCTTTGTGCGGTCATCCGCCTGGAAGCTCAGGGCTGCTGATTTAATGAGCTTGCAGAGTCTGGCTCTGAAATCCGCCTTGCTCATATTCTGTGTCACAGACCTGATGCCGTCCATGATACGGGAGCCGTTATAGCGGTCAGAATCGCGCATCATCATGCAGGCCAACTCGCGGGACTTCTCACCAACCAGGCAATCCGTCCTTCCGTCCACCGTAGCGCCACCGTGGAAGAGCTCCGAGATGTATGAGCCATTCGGCCTGGACTCGCTGACAATAGCCCGTATGAAACTGGCGCATTGAATAATGGAAAGCCCCTGCTTCGCATCGGTATTGGTCCTTACGAACTCACACATACTACTCAACGCGGGGTCAGAGTAGTCTAAGTCGTATTCCAGTTCCAGGTCGCCGGTCGGGCGTTCCCCTGCTTCGATAAAGCGGCGGAGAGGGAACGACTGATAACGCTCCTCGAGCTCGCTGAGTTTATATTCCATGGCTGCCATGGGCACATTGAGAACGCCTGACACATCTCTAAGAAGCCCCTGGAATCGTTCAAGTTCGCAGATAATCCTGGAAAGATACTGACACAGAGTCTTTGCTGAGTAGAGAGAAACGAGATCATCCGTGTGGGTTTTCAGGAAGTCCTTACCCTTGCCTATGAGAGAGAGGAAAAGGGAAGCCGGAATGCACCACTTTACCTGTCGCTGAGCCAGGCGTCTGGTGATGCAGGTAATCCGTTCGCCTTCATCGCTCAAAGCATCGCAGGTCTGCTGCAGGAGGACACAGCATGTGGCTGCAGTGCGCTCGCCGTAGGCGATAACCTGCTGTACCTGCATTAACCCGATTTCACCAGCCTCCCAGGCCTTTGTTATCTCCTCTGTCAGAGATTGAATAAGGTGCTCAGAAAGACAATTAGCAGAATCCGACCTTACAGCAGGAAGGTTGAGGCAGTTGCTCAGAGAAAGCCGGCTATCGCTTGTCCTGGTGAGCACATACTCCTGGAAATGCTGTTCAAAGAGCGCCTGGAGACGAGTCAGGGAGTCTTTGCCGCATTTGCCTTGCAGAAGGCTCTGTATCTCCGGGTCTTTTGTAATCCATTCCAGCCAGGCGCTGTTGACTTCACAACTCAGATGAGACTCCAGCTGCTCCAGATTGCTGATGCTGTAGCGGCTGAGCTCTTGCGGGGACAACTCCCCAGCTTCGCATACATAGCCCTGGCCAGTTTGCAGATTGTTGTACAGCATCTGCCGGTAAGCACTGACCTGTATACTAGTGCTCAGCATGTCTGTCAGCTCTGCAACAGGAGCGCACCACCGGGCTGCACCGATGCTGGCAAAGTGGTAGGAGCGCGCTACAAAAGAGTTGAGCAAATCATCAGGCTCACCGCGAGAGTAATCCTGAGGGTGATGCATCATAACCCGCCTAAGAACGGGGTCAGCACAGCCATCGCATATGGAATTGCTGCTGAGAACCCAGCTGGCGGTTCGCTTAATCTGCTCAGGGAGCGGTACCATATGGCAAGCTCCATTGATATTGCTGGAGATAAAAATAGAACGAACTGGAGAGGCGGCCAGCCGGATACGCTCCCTGGCTTGTGAGCCATTCTGATTATCCGTTATGTCGTGCGGGCGGAAAATAGTTGATGCCAGATTATCCAGGTCACGCAAGGCTGCATACTGATTTGCATAAATGAAGCCGAAATCTGCGGAAGGGGATACGCCTCGCTCATCAGAAAGAAAGACATGCAGATTGATGTTCGATGTGTGATGCATGTAGAGCGTGGAGATGAGGTCCACAATGCCGCCCGACCCCGTGCCACCCCCCAGAGTACAGAATACATGGACTGCGTGTCCGCATCCATTAGCCTGAGAGCAGGAATTGTCATGATGATTATAATACCCATTTAATTCAGCTCGGCTGAATGTTTTTACGATGGCTTCCTGCACCTTGTCTACATTGGCGGCAAAGAGGAGGCGGCCATAGCGGCGGCGTTGCATGCTACCGGGCACAAGCCGGTCAATGGAATTCAACGCAGCTCGCTGAGCCTCCGCAATTTCAGGGTCACTGCTGAAGAGCCACGGGGTTACCCGGGGAGACTTGTAATCAATTCCAGCTGTATCAAGAAGGCATTTTTCATCAGGACGCAGTGAGAAGTCTCTTCCCCTGAATTCCCACATCGATTGATTCTCCCATATATCCGGCGAGGAGTCGATGGAAAGAAACTCGGCTTCAAGGCAGGCGTTTTCCTGATGCGGCGTGCTCATCTGCTCCAGCCTGCGGGTGAAGATTTGCTTTCGGATTTCGCAAAGCACGCGTGCGCCCACTCCTCCCAGACCAATGTAAATATTCTTCATATCTGAGTTGCGTTGAAAATTACTAAAAATGACGATATTCAGACTAACAAAAATGGTACAAAAAGCAAGAATTATGTTACCCAAAGCACGATACGTACAGCAAATACCGCCGGTCAGAAGGCCGGCGGTATTCACTTAACTTGATATGCAGGAATGGTTTACTTGGCATTCACCACTTCATCCATCGGGAGGATGATGAAGCCGATGCCGCGGTTGCCGTTCTTGCTATTGGTGTGGCAGGTTTCGTAGATAATACCCACGTGATCCTCATCCACCATGGCCTGGCAGGAGTAGCCCATGCAGCGGCGGGCATCATACAGCAGGCCTTCGTTCCAGGTCTTGCCGTCATCGCGGGAGGTACGCACCGTCATGAAGCTGCGGGGGTATACCTTCGGGTTGCTGAACAGCAGCAGCTTGCCATACTTGGCAGAATCCACCGAGATGATGGAGCCCTGGCAGGTGGGTTCCACAAGGTCCTTGCAGTTCGTCTCATGAGCCTGCCAGGTCTTGCCCAGGTCCTTGGTCACGTATACCACGCGACGGCCAGCCCAGGTCTCATTGCGGCAGTTAATCATGATGGAACCGTCCTGAAGCTCAACCACCTGGCACTCAGAGGTCTTGTGCGGCACACCGGTGCCGTAGACCCAGTTCTTACCACCGTCTGTGGAGTAGCAGATGGTGCTCATGCAGTTCGGGTTGGCGCCGCGCTGCCAGATCTGAGCCGGGAACACAATGACACCCTTGCTGGTCACGATACCGTTACCGGGGCCGGCCAGAATAGTGGTCCACTCTTCCTTCTTAATCTGGCGGGTGGGGTTCACATAATCCTTGCACCAGGTCTTGCCATCGTCATCGGAGTACACCATGCCCCACTGGCCGGTCTTATCCTTATCGAAACCAGTCTGAGACACACCCAGGGAAGCACCACCGCTGAAGTGGCACACCAGGGACTGCATCCAGATGCGGCCATTGGCGGGGTCCTGCAGGATGCAGGGGTCACCGCAGCCGTTGTTGTAGCCGGGGCCGGCATCCATACTCACCTCGGGCATGGTCCAGGTCTGACCACCGTCTGTGGAACGCACGGTAGCCACGTCAATATCGGCGCAGAGGTCGCCCTCGTGGTTATAACGGGCATCGAAGCAGGCCACCAGGGTGCCAGCCGTGGTGCGGATGATGCCGGGAATACGGAAAGCCACGCAGTGACGCGGGGCAGCGCCGTTGGGCTGGTTGCCCACGTCATCACCAGGGAAGGAAAGCATGGTGCCCACACGCTGGGTCACCGGAGCCTGCTCAGGGCTGTATTCCTTGCCATCAATAGTAATCTTCACATCGCTGAAGCTGATGGTGGAACCCACAGGTGCGCCACCGGCAGGCTGCACATCCAGCCACAAGTGGTTGATACCGCCATCCAGCACGCCCTTGGTGAGAATCTGCACAGAGCCATCGGCCAGCGGCACGCCGGTGCCATAAGCCTTGCCGTTGCGAAGCTCCAGACCAGCGGAATCGCCGCTGCGCAGGGTCACGCTGGCCACGCGGGCGGGGTCCGAAACCTTCAGGCTCACCTTGGCCACTGCCTTGGGATTCTCGGCGCCTTCGCTCTCCACATCCACCGCCAGCACGGGGTTGTACGTGGCACGCTTCATGATGGGGAACACGCCGGGATTACGGAAACTTACATTCCTGATGCTCATGGGACCCACCATGAGGGTCAGGTCATCCAGCAGCACGCCACCGCCCACGGCAGTATCAGAAACAAAACGCACAGCGGTAGTGCCGGCCGGCATCGTCCACTTCAGCAGCTGGTGATAACCACCCACATTGGCCTTATCCACCTTCAGCACTTCCTTCTCGCCAGCAGGGGTGATTGCAATCACACGCAGGCAGAAGGGAGAGCGGGAAGTCCAGCGCTCCATCCAGCACTGGCCCTGGGCTTCCACCTGCAGAGGCTTGCTCAGCAGCACTGTGGCAGCATGCTTCTCACCGCCCAGCAGACGAAGCGCCTGGGCACTGTTGCGGCCATGGCCACGGTTAATCTCCGCATGACCAGCCTGCGCCGTCAGCGTGCCATACATACAGGGATGATTGGTGAAGCCACCTGCCGGCAGCTTCTCGAACTGTTCCGTGGCGCCAGCGACGCCGCACAGCAATATGCCGAGTAAGGGTCTCATGTACATGATTCCTCTATACCATACTCGAGCTCGATAAACAAGAAAAAACGGGTGGATTTTCCTCCGTCCACGCACATGTGTCCCAAGGATGGCTTCGCCAAATTGGAGTTTGTCGGGCGGCTGGCTCGCGTCAGCGAGCGGAACCTAGAGCCCGTGAAACGGGCGACATAACAATAGCGAGTGGTGCAGCGGCGTCAGCCGCGAAACCACTCGTTTTAGTGTAAAAAGTCATTGGAACCCGTGGAACGGGTGACAGAAACGCGTGGCTTAACAATCGTGTCAGAACGAACAAATAGCTATTCTTTCATAGAGGATTTATATTGAAATTAAGGCGCATATGTAGCAACCCTCTCTGTCACCCGTTCCACGGGTTCCTATTCCTTATTTTTCTTTACGAGGGGTTACGCGCACCATGCTGACGCACGGTGCGCTCCACCGCCTCGCTATTGATAGG
>JAFYWX010000057.1 GCA_017546445.1 Akkermansia sp.
CAAATTGGGGTTTCATATAAGTATGACCTTAAGGCTGAACTTTATAAATTTACACCAAACACAAAATGATATGAGGCCATTATTCCTTAGTTGTATTTGCTTGTTATGTTTCGAGTTGTGTTTTTCTGAAGAAAAGCATCCACGAATATGCCCAAGTTTGACAATGGAAGACCGTGTTTCTCAGCAGGAGGATTTACGTATGCAGGCCATACTCATTGAGCAAGGTCTTGCTGCGGCAGATTTAGAGATGAAGAAAAATAAAGTCGAAATTGTAGGGCTATATAGTACACAAACTCTTTATTTGAGAGCAAAATTGGGCGATTTGCGCCTGAGAAACAGAATGAAGCACATGCAACAAACCTATGTTACAATGCTTGTTCGATTAGCGTATGGCGAACCTGTAGAGAATGTTTTTTGGGGGACTAAACTAGAGAACATGCCCCCTATTGTGAAAGAGTTCTGGGTAAAGCAAATAGCTAAGTTCTATAACGAGGGAATTGTAGAAACCATGGATTAATTCTAGAAAACTCAATAGCACCTTGCCGTATATTCATTGGCAAGGTGCTATTTTGCACCGCAGCTCAGTTATCCAATGCAATCGAGAGTAAATCTGTTTTTGTTAGCGAACGCGGCTTGACTTCTGTGCAGTGGACGGAGTATAGTGAACATACGAAACGAGTGCAATACAGTACGGTACCCACCAGTTCTATCACTGCAGAGACGGTGACGGTCAGTGGTGTTGTGCTCTCGCGGAAGGACACGGCTGGTGTTGTGACCACCTTCACCCGCAGCCACCACCCTTCGCTCTGGTACATCACCTGGGACCCCACGCAGCAAAATGCCACCCGCCCGCTGGCCCTCCAGAAGAACGGCACCTGGTATACCTACGGCTGGGATTTGACCAAGAATATCTGCGAGGTATACAGCTCCTCCGGCTACATCCGCAGCAGTTATACCTATTCCCCCTACGGGCAGGTATCAGCCAGCGGTGCTATCGAGCAGCCTATCCAGTGGTCCAGCGAGTTCAACGACACCGAACACGGCCTGGTCTACTACAACTACCGTCACTATAATCCGGTGGATGGTAGATGGATGGGGCGAGATATAATTGTTCGGGAAGAATTGTTTAAGTGATGCATATAGTAAAACTGTTGTTAATACTGTTCTTATCAGGCCTGGCATGCGGGGAAAATCAACTTATCCATTTTTCAGATAATGATAAATGGGGAAAGATGCTTGGCATGATAGAGAAAGCGTTCCAAGATGGAGACTATGATATAACCCTGAAGAATAACGAAAAGGAAATATCCGTTTCTCCTAATGGATATGATTGGAAGATATTGAGTATTCAAGAAGAGACAAAAACAAGTATTGACTGTATTCGAGTGGTGCGTTTTCAAGGAACGAATGATAGATATATTTTATGTTCTGTCAATCTTTTGAGAGTGTGTAAAGACGCAAACTTGCACCTTAGCAATAACCTTCGCTCACCGTTTTTGTACGGATGCAAAGGTGTAGTACTTATTGTGTATGCACCATCTGAAATGAGAATGTGTGATATATACCCGGCGTATAAAATTTGCGAAAAGAACATGGAACCGTATACAGTGGTGGGAGTTCTTATTTCGAAAACAAAACTGTAATCCGTATAGGATTTGATGTTTTATTCGGGTAAACACGATCCCTCCTCATAATCCGAGTGAGTTATGGGGTGGGTAATGGTGCAGCGTGCAGAAACAGTCCCGTGCTCCGATGGATTTGCGACCCCGCCAAACTGCCAATTTGTGTTTTTTAGAGGCCCCCCATTTGTAAAAATGTATCAGGGGGAGCAAGGTTATCATGATTGTTTCCCGTGTATCTGCGGAAACGGCTCCGCATGTCACGGGCATACACGTTTACTGCTTGATTCGTGGCGGGTATAGGGTATCATGGTAATATATTCAGCAACATGACTGCTTTCTGCAAGAATTCCCTGGTTATCTTATGTGGTCTGGCTCTGGCCGGACTGGCTCCGCTGCAGGCACAGAGTGTGCCTCCGGCACAGACTGCGCGCCAGCGGGTTAAGGACCCTGCAGAGTATTACCTGACGGCTTACCGCCTCTGCCGCGAATCGGAGCAGCTGGCGGCTCAGCAGAATTACAATGCGGCTATTGCCAAGGGCCAGCAGGCCGAGAAGGTGCTGGCCGGTATTGTGAAAGATTTCCCCCACTGGAAAACGAATCTGGTTTCCACGCGTCGTCGCCTGCTGGCCTCGAACATGGAGAGCTACCGCAAGAAATCATCCGAGGCACGCATCCCGACGGGGCGCCAGCCGGGGCGTCCGGTTTCCATGGAGATGCCGAGCAACACGGGCACCTTTGACCCGGTGAACAGCGAGTACCGCCCGGTGGAGCTGCCGGATTACGATACAACGGACAAGAAGCTGTACAATGCCCTGGCAGCTGCGCAGGAGGAATGCCGCAAGATGGCTGCCGCCTATCGTGAGCTGAATACGAAGTATGAGGATTCGCAGCGCCAGCTGACCTCTGCCCGCATAGAGCAGCAGATGTATAAGGACCGCTACGAGCAGCTGCAGCAGCAGATTTCCACAGAACGCACGGCCGGTAATCAGGTGGTGAATTCCCTGACTCAGCAGCTGGCGGAGATGGAGGCCAAGTACCGCGCCAGCGAGGAGGCCCGTGAGCGTGCAGAAGCCCGCATCACTGAGCTGGAAACTACCCTGGCCCAGACCCAGGAGGAACTGGCCCGCGTGACCCAGGAGCGCGATGCCCTGAAGGCCGAGAACGAGCAGCTGCGCGCCATTGTGGAGCTGAACAGCCCGGAGAAGACCAAGGCTCTGCTGGACCAGAACCTGACGCTGGACCAGCAGCTGAAGGAGGCTCTGGCCCGCATTGCGGAGCTGGAGGGCCGCCAGGCTGGTTCGGATGATGAACGCACCGTGCTGCAGCAGCAGCTGGATTCCGCCCGCGGCGAGGCCGACCGCCTGCGCGATGAGATGAGCGGCATCTACGAGGAGAACATGGGCTACCGCCGCCGCGTTTCTGAGCTCACCGAGCGCCTGAATAACATTGAGGCCGACCTCGACAAGCGCGCCAGCCAGGGGACGGTGGACCCCGCCCTGGCAGAGGAAAACGAGCTGCTGCGCGAGGTGATTGCCAAGCAGCGCCGCAGTCTGGCCATGCAGGAGGAGGGCCGTAAGCTCCTCATCGAGACGTACAAGCAGATTAAGAACCAGGACCCCGCCACTCTCATTGCCCTGCAGAAGCTGGATGAGGAAAGCTCGCTGGACCTGACCGATGCTGAGCGCCGCGTGATGGAGGCCGCCACCAAGGGCAATGAGGAGGAAAGCACCAAGGCCGTGCGCGAGGGCCTGCAGATGGAGGCTCTGGCCGACCTGGCATCCAAGGCATTCACCAAGGGACGCTACACCGCTGCAGAGCAGCTTTACCGCACGCTGTATGATGAGCAGCCGGACCACGTGGCCGGTCTGGTGAACCTGGGCACGATTCTGCTGTACCGCAACAAGTGCGAGGAATCGCTGGAGTTCTTTGCCCGCGCCACCCGCCTGGCTCCGGATCTGGCTATTTCCTACTACCTGGCCGGTGTGAGCTACTACCGCCTGGACCGCCTGGATGACGCCGCCCGCATGTTCGGCCGCACCATTCAGCTGGACCCCGGCAATGCAGAGGCCTTCTTCTACCTCGCCAATATCGAGGGCGTGAGCGGGCAGTTCGACCTGGCGCTCAAGCACTTTGCCGCCGCGCTCAAGCTGAAGCCCGGCCTGGGCGATGCGCACTACAACATGGCCCGTCTGTATGCGGAGCTCAAGCAGATTCCCAATGCATCCCGCGCCTACGACCGCGCTATTCAGCATGGTGCCGAGCCCGACCCTGAGTTCGAGAAATACCTGCGCAACCACCCGGACAGCCAGCAGAAGCCCGGCGAAGATATTCTGCAGACCATCAGCCCTGAGAATGAGGCTGCTGAGCTGCTGAAGAAGGACCCGGAAATGGAGAAGATTATTCAGGAGCGTGACGCTGCCCGGGCTGAGACCCCCGAGGTGGCTCCTGTGGCGGACCCTGCCGGTGTGCAGGAGCCGCTGCCTGCTGACCCCTTGCTGCAGGAAGCCGCTGCAGACCCGGCTTTCCTGGAGGTGCTCAGAAAGGTGTATTGCGAGGTGAATGCCGCCCCGGATGCCTCACCGGCCGGTGCCGGGCATGAGGTGGAGAAATCCCGCTTCACCACGGTGCGCGTGCGCACCGAGTCCGATGGCCACAGCCACCATGTGAAGCTGCGCCTCAAGCGTCCGGAGCCGCAGCGCATCCGCCAGCGTGGCGGCAAGATTGAGCTGATAAAAAAGAAATGAGCCCGCCGGGGATGCCGGGCTTTTCACCGCTTTGGTAAAGTCCGATTTGTAGGAATGCAGATTTCAGAACGCAGAATGCAGAATAAGCAGTTAGTGCGCAGCCTGGCGGCCGCGCAAAGAAATGAAAATTACCTGAGATTTCTCAGGTAATTTTGTTTACAGGTGCGGCAACCGCCGCACACA
>JAFYWX010000011.1 GCA_017546445.1 Akkermansia sp.
CCCGCTCCGCGGGCTCCGTCATGTTTTGTTTGTTAGCAGGGGCTGCGCCCGCTGACGCGGGCTTACCCCTGCCTCTCCTCTATAGCCCCTTTGGGGCATAAAGTTCCGCAGGCTTCGCCTGCCCGATAAAGATACCAATTTGGCGCAGCAATCTTTGGGACACATGTGTTGTGATGGTAAAAAGCCGCTTCCCCTGGTGGGAAAGCGGCTTTTTAAGAGTTGCTCTATCGCAGGTGTGCTTTACAGCAGGGAGAAGGCGATGTTGAGACCGGCGGTCACGATGGACACCATGCTCATGAGCTTGATGAGGATGTTCAGGGACGGGCCGGAAGTATCCTTGAAGGGGTCACCCACGGTGTCACCCACCACAGAGGCATCATGCACAGCAGTGTGCTTACCGCAGTAGGGAGCGTCGCCGGTTTCGATGTACTTCTTGGCGTTATCCCAGGCGCCACCGGAGTTGGCCATGAACACGGCGAGCACGAAGCCACCGGCAAGACCACCGGCCAGCAGGCCGAACACACCGGGAACACCCATGATGAGGCCGGTAGCGATGGGTACGATAACGGCAATCATGGAGGGCACAACCATTTCACGCTGGGCACCCTGAGTGGAGATAGCCACGCAGCGGGCGTAGTCGGCCTTCTTGCGGCCTTCGAACACGTCCTTGTCGCTCAGCTGGCGGCGCACTTCTTCCACCATGCTCTTGGCGGCGCGACCCACGGCGTTCATGGTCAGACCGCAGAACAGGAAGGAAAGCATGGAACCGATGAAGATACCAAGCAGCACCTTGGGGTTCATGAGGGTCACGTCGAAAGCGGCCATGAACTCTGCGATGTTCATCTTGGCAACCTCGGCGCTGTTCAGCACCTGTTCGCCGAAGAAGCTGGTCTTGAAGGTTTCACCGTAGTGCAGGGCGGCAATCTTGAGCTCCTCGATGTAGGAGGCAAGAAGGGCGAGGGCGGTCAGAGCGGCGGAGCCGATGGCGAAGCCCTTACCGGTGGCGGCGGTGGTGTTACCCAGGGCGTCCAGGGCGTCGGTGCGGCTGCGCACGTCATCACCCAGAGCGCTCATCTCGGCGTTACCGCCGGCGTTGTCGGAGATGGGGCCGTAGGCGTCCGTGGCCAGGGTGAGACCCAGGGTGGAAAGCATACCCACAGCAGCGATACCGATGCCGTAGAGACCCATGCTCATGTTCTGAGCGGAGAAGGTCCACTCACCAGCAGCGCAGAGGTAAGCGCCGATGGTGCCGAGCACGATGAAGAGCACCGGCCAGCAGGTGGAAATCATACCCACGCCGATACCGGAGATAATCACGGTGGCGGGACCGGTGGTGGCGTTCTCAGCGATGAACTTCACCGGCTTGAATTCGAAGGAGGTGTAGTACTCCGTCACCTTGCCGATGGCGATACCCACCACCAGACCGATGACGATGGAGCCCCAGAGGCCCAGCCAGTTCTCGATGCCCAGGGCGTAGAGCACGCCAGCAGCGGCAAGAGCGATAAGTACGCCGGAAACATTGATACCGAAGTTCAGAGCAGCCATGAGCTGGGTCTGGTTAGCCTCGGGCTTGGTGCGTACCAGGAAAATACCGATAACGGAAAGCAGAGCGCCGATAGCGCCGATGATCATGGGAGCCATGACCAGCTGCAGACCGGTCTCGTAGGCCCAGCCGGCGGTGGCAGCAGCGGCTGCACCCAGAGCGGCGGAAGCCAGAATGGAACCAGCGTAGGACTCGTACAGGTCAGCGCCCATGCCGGCCACGTCACCCACGTTGTCGCCCACGTTGTCGGCGATGGTGGCGGGGTTACGGGGATCGTCTTCGTTGAAGTGGTACTCGGTCTTACCCACGAGGTCAGCGCCCACGTCGGCAGCCTTGGTGTAGATACCACCACCCACACGGGCGAAGAGTGCCTGCAGAGAAGCGCCCATGCCGAAGGTCAGCATAATGGTGGTAATCTGGGTCAGACGGCTGATGCCTTCAGCGGCAACCAGACCGGTCTTGTCGAGGATGAGATACCAGCCGGAGATATCGAGCAGGCCGAAGCCAACCACGGTCAGACCCAGCACAGCGCCGGAGCGGAAGGCAAGCTGGAGACCCTTGTTGAGGCCGTCCTTTTCGTCACGGCAGGCCTGGGCCACGCGGCCGGAGGCATAAGTAGCCGTCTTCATACCGATGAAACCAGCCAGACCGGAGAAAATACCACCGGTGAGGAAGGCGATGGGTACAATGTTGTTCTGCAGGCCGTAGTAGGCCATGATGCCGAACACCACTGCGATGATGACGAAGAAGATGGAAACAATCTTGTACTGCTGTTTCAGGTAAGCCATGGCGCCTTCGCGCACGTAGCCGGCAATCTCCTTCATGCGGTCGTTGCCTTCGTCGGCCTTCTTCATGTCGAAGAAGAACTTAGCTGCAAATACCAGCGCGACGACAGAAGCAAACGGCACTATCCAGAATAATATCTCGGGGTTCATGTTCGTTTGTTATATTTGTTTTGGTGACTTTTTTGCAGGCACAAAAAAGCGCCACAGTCTACACTAAAAGTCCTGCTTTGGCAACCCGAATTTCGCAGTCTGACAGAAAAATGACGGGTTAATTCCAGAAAAAATAAAAAAGAGCCATATGAAATTGACCGAGGCCAGTGCAGAATGCTATAAATGAGGACACGGAAGGCGCCGGTAGGATAATGAAATGAGATTAAGAAGAGAAGGACGAAAGCGTAGAGTACGCACCCATACCCCCTTGGGCAGGGGGTGTGCTCCCGGCAGTGTTTCCGCGTGTGCCACGTTGCGCAGCTCGCGGCAGCTTTTATCCTGTCTGCGGCAGGGGGGAGACGTTCATTCGGTGGATACATTCGGATTATCCCCCCTGTTCCGCGCGGTTATGGCCGGCTCGGTTGATAATGTTCTTGCACTTGCAGAATATGGCGCAGAGGTGAATCAGGTGGCCGTGGTGACACTTCAGATACTGCGGGCTGCCGCCTTGTATCGCATCAATGAGCATCTGGGGCTTCAGGGAGCCACTGCTATTCCGTTTGAGGCTCCGTTCTTTCTGACTCCGCTTCATCTGGCTGCTCTGAGCGGATCTGCAGAGTGTATACAGGTGCTCCGCTGCAATGGGGCAGATGCCCATGCATGTGTTTCCGGCCCGCTACCTTCGTTGAGTGGTACCCCCTTAGAGTTCTGTGCCAGATTTCTGCCTCAGGATACAGATCAGGAAAGAGAGACCAGGCTTCGTTGCCTTGCTGCTTTTCAGGGTATAGGATTTTCGGACCTGGATAAGGTGGTGTTCCGCTTGTTCCTGCATAGGGACCGCAATGCTTCTCCATCAACAATTGATACGCGGGTGGCACAGATTCAGCGGTGCGAGAGTCTGCTGCGCTCGTTTTTCGTGTCTCAACGAGTTTTTCTTTTTCGCAATATGGATGTGGAGATGCTGCAGAAAATGCAGCTTGCGCTGCGGCAGATGGAGCAGTTTCAGCTGCTGAATCTCCGACAACATGGCGGTATGGAAAATGCGCTTGACGATTTCATTTCTTATGCAAAAAGTTCTATGCGTAAGAAATACAGCGCCCTATAGTTGGTTGCGATTTTGTGCTTATTTCCAGTATTTGTAGAGAAAAGGGCAGCGATATGATGCTCTCTTTATGGAGCAGGCTCTTTTCAGAAACGAACACAACAAATACAAGAGATATGACACTCGATATTGATATAGACGCTTTTGATGACCCGGAATGTGATTATGCCGTTATCAACCTCGGGGTTGACTGGATGGTGCGGGCTTATGTGAAGGAAAGCCGATACCAGGACAATCTGCAGGGAAGCTGGATTCGCGTGGGGGATATCCCGGCGATTCTGACTCAGGTTTACAGCCTGCGTTTGTGCCCGGGAGTGGGGGGAGCAGATGCTGTAGACATTCTCAGCTGTGAAGAGGTGGCTGGCGGTGGAGGGGCGTATCTGCTGGCACCTCTGCCCGCAGAGGGCGAGGCTCCTTTTGCGGCGGCTGCCACAGAAGGAGAGTGGCTGCCGTCGGGGTGGAATCCGGCCTGTCGTGCCCTCTGGCTGGGGGATGATGTGCATCTCCGTGTAGTTGGAAATGAGGCTTTTCATAGCGTGAAGGAAATCGTAGCACCACGTGGCATGGTATATAGGAAGGAATCCCGCATCTGTTCCTACTTGAGTGCCGGACATCGCCGCTGGGTGAGACCCGCCGGGCAGGAACAGCCGGTTGTTCAGGTGGAGGCGCCCAGAATGATGCGACTGGTTCTTTCCGGGTATCGGTGGGCGGAATCTGAGCCGCCTTGTGTCATAAGGCTGGCCCACACATTCAGTATGTTCAATGTGCGGAAGACGAACCAATATAGTTTCTCCCTGGATGTGTACGGTCGCCGTATTTCCGGAGAGAAAGCATTTCAGTTTCCCCGGGCTGAGTGCTATGCCGACATTGCTGCATCGTATTGCGAGAACATGTAATCACTATCCCCTATATATAGAGAGACTTTATTTCTGATGACACCTGAACAAATGGAATCCGGCAAAAAGGAAAAATCTGATTCGTCTATCAGTATGTCTAAGCAAATGGCAAGGGCCGCCTGGGCCGGCCTCATGGTGGGGGATGCTCTGGGGGCTCCTGTAGAGTTCTGCCATGAATATGAAATCCGCCGCGCCTATCCAGATGGTCTGGACCGCATGGTGCCGGGATTCGGTATCTGCACAGACCGCAAGGCTGGCGAGGTGACTGATGATACCCAGATGGCCTGGTGTCTGCACCAGGCTCTGCTGGATGCCGATGGTTGGGATGAAGTTGCCACCCGTCTCCGCTATATGGACTGGTTTGAGACTGACCCGCCGGATGCGGGTGAGGCTGTGAGTGCTGCGTTGGCTGGCTCCCCCCTGTCCGATAGCCAGGGAAATGGTGCGTTGATGCGCGTGTTGCCCATAGCCCTGTGGGCGGCGGAGCATCCGGATTTCGACTGGCAGCGAGCTGCGCGGGAAGATGCCTCCATTACGCATCCGCACCCGGTGTGTGGAGATGCCAATGTGGTATATGTGCACGCCTTGCTGCAGGCCATGCAGCCCGGGGCTTCTGCCCGTGGTGTTTATGAATCTGCCTTGCGCTTTGCTGTGGAGCAGGGGGTAGCCGCATCGGTTCTGGATGCCGTGCAGCGTGCTGCGTCGGAGCGACCTGATTACGATGGCGAGTTCATCGGCTGGCTGCTCGTGGCTCTGCAGAGTGCCTTCTACCAGCTGCTGCATGCCCCGGATTTCCGCTCGGCGCTGGTGGATATTGTATCTGCCGGTGGCGATACGGATACCAATGCTGCTATAGCTGGTGCCTTGCTGGCAGTCTTGTACGGAGAGGACAGTATACCTCGCTCCTGGCTGGTATGTGTGCGCGCGGTGAATGAACCTCGTTACACTAGGTTGCTGCCCCGTAGAAAGGAAAAATGATGATGATACTCCAATCTGTTATCGATAGAGATGATGCAACGGCTCTGAGCCTGCTCATGCCCGAAACGTATTCGCCGGATTCCTTCCTGGAAAACGGGCAGACTCTTCTTCAGTACGCGGCGGAAAAAGGGGCAGGAAACTGCGTCCGGCTGTTGTTGTACAAGGGGGCTGATGCCAATCTGTCCCGCCGCGGCCTCAGACCATTGGGGCTTGCTGCTCTGCATGGTCATGCAGATATTATGGAATATCTGCTGGCTGGTGGGGTGAACCTGGAACCTATCAGCACGGGGAATGCCATGATTATTGCGGCACGTGCTGGGCACGCGGATTGTGTGCGGGTTATATTGGAGATGGGTAATGATTTCGAGATGGTTCTGGAGGCGCTTCATAAAGCACTTTCCCAAGGGCATAGCGACTGCGTTTCTCTCCTGTCTGCAGAGTTGTGGGAGAACGCTCAGAATATTGAGACTTTTTATGAGTTTGTCGAGCAGGAGGTGCAGGATGAGGAATTGTTGGAGTTCGCGTATTCAGAGCAGGTTCGTTCGCTGATTCAGTCTGCTCCTCCTCCGGGGACTGTTCGGCAGGCGATTGCCCGGAATGATAAACCCGCCTTGGAGCGCATGCTGGTATCCGGTGCAAATCCTTCCGTCAGGTATATATGGAGCGATAGCACCTTGGGGGAGGCCGTGGCGCAAGCTGCGGGCAATGGCAAAGAACCGGAATTAGCCTCTCTCCTGGTTGCTGCCGGGGCAGATGTCAATGCTATGACCTTTTATGAAGCAAAGGAGGCAGAGTTTCTGTTCCCCGGAATCTTTGATATCAAGGGTGAACCACTCAGCGTCCTTGCTGCGGTGCGGCGGAATGATGTGTCTGCTCTGTGCCGTATGCTTGAGAATGGAGCTAATCCCGACAAACCACTGTCTGAGGATTTTTCGACGCCTCTCATCGTGGCCCTGCAATTGGAACACACCCGCTGTGCAGAATTGCTGGTGCAGGCCGGTGCCTGCTTGTATGCCCTCGATCAGCAGGGGATGTCTCCTCTGCAGTTCTTGATGAAAAATGCCTGCTAATCATGAAAATACAACGCCCTATAGTTCGTAGTGAAGAAGGAATTGTGTAAGTATTACAATGACGATACAACAAGCAACGCTTCTATCACACCATGATTACAACCACACACCTCACCACGAAGAAGGAAAAATCCACCGGAAATAATCAAAGCTTCGAGAGCCTGCTGGGTGCCCATGGCATCAAATCCGCTCGTGCGCCTCGATTCATCATCTCGATGAATCCCTCAGCCTGCGAGAAATGGCTCTGCCAGGTAGCCGCCTGTGATCAGGTGGTGAACGGCTGGATTCTGCGCAACACCGCTGAGCGGTTCGTATACCTGAATCCGCTCAGCGAGGTGTGGGAAAAGCTGCAGCAGTTCACGCAGAAGCAGAATTTCCGCGTTCCGGAAGGGTATACCTATCTGCTGCACCAGGCTTCGCTCCAGCAGTCCGTCGCCATGGCGCCTGCGCAGATGCTGGGGCTTCAGCTCAAGGACGAGCAGGTCACCTCGGTGGCCTCTCTGAATGTGCTGCCGCTGAATGAGCGCCCCTTCCGCAATATTCGCGTTTATCCGGAGGATATTGTGACCTCGGCCCTGCAGGCCATGTCACTGCTTGCCGGCGGTTTCACCTGCCCGGTGAAGATGCATCACTGTCTGCCGGGCGGGCTTACCACCCGCCAGCAGCGCATCATCCGTAGCCTGTTCTACCAGCTGAGCGAGATTTTTACCTCGTCCGGCTTTGAGGTGATTATGGAGGCTGCCCCTGTCAGCCAGTTCGCCGAAGAACTGGCTTAGTGAGGCTCATATGGGATTACGAAGAAGCTCCGTATATACGGATTTTTCTTGACCGCAGGGCCTGAGCCGTGTATCCTGCATGGTAACGAACGTTTTTGTTTGATATCACTATGAAAGCAGTACTTCTTTTTCCCGGTCAGGGTGCCCAGAAGGTGGGCATGGGTAAGGATTTCTATGATGTGTATCCCGCAGCTCGCGAGATGATGGATGCGGCAGATGCCGCGCTGGGGTATTCCCTCACCAAGGTGATGTTTGAAGGCCCGGATGAAGAACTGACCCGCACCTGCAACTGCCAGCCGGCACTCTATCTGCACGGCCTGGCTATCTACAAGGTGCTCAGCTCTCTGGTGAATATCGAGCCCGTGGCTGCTGCCGGTCTTTCTCTGGGTGAGTTCACAGCCCATGCCGCTGCCGGCACCTTCAGCATGGAGGATGGCCTGAAGCTTGTGCAGAAGCGCGGCGCTTTCATGGAGGAAGCCTGCCAGGCTGCTCCCAGCACCATGGCTGCCATGATCGGTGGCAGTGATGAGGCCGTGGCTAACCTGGCCGCAGAGTGCGATATCGACGTGGCCAACTACAACTGCCCCGGCCAGACGGTGGTTTCCGGCTCTGTGGAGGGTGTGGACAAGGCCGTGGCCGGTGCCAGGGCTGCCGGTATCAAGATTGCCAAGAAGCTCAATGTGGCCGGTGCTTACCACAGCCGCTTTATGAAGAGCGCCCAGACGGCTCTGCGTCCTGAGTTGGAGGCTACCCCCATGGCCACCCCCGCCGTGCCGGTGTACTGCAACTTCGAGGCTCGTCCCGTGACGGGGCCGGAGGATGTGCGCGCCATGCTGGGTGAGCAGGTGTGCGGTTCTGTGCGCTGGGCTGCCTGCATGCAGGATCTCATCGAGAAGGGGGAACGCCTCTTCATCGAAATGGGCCCGGGCAACACGCTGGCTGGTATGATGGGCCGTATCTGCAAGGAAGCCAGGGTGATTTCCATTCAGGATGTCGCCTCGCTCGAGGCTGCCGTGGCCGAGCTTAAGGCGATGTAATATTGTTCTTTGTATATTATCATGTTGCCCTGGTGCCGCATCGTGGCATCAGGGCGCTTTTTTTGTGTATTTTGCCATGCTGCCGGCTTGACTTGGCAGCGGTGCGGGTGTAATTTGCAGGCATGTACACCAGCTTTTTTGATGTGTTTTCCATCGGCATCGGACCGTCGAGCTCACATACCATGGGGCCCATGCGCGCAGCGGCCCGCTTTGCCCGGGAACTGGCAGAGCGCGGGGTGCTGGAGCAGGTGGAGAAGGTGAGGGTGTACTTATACGGCTCTCTGGCGCTCACGGGGGTGGGGCACGGCACGCCGGGGGCTGTGGTGTATGGCCTGCTGGGGCTGGATGCGGAGCGGATGGAAATGTCTGCCACACCGGCCATTGCCACACTGGCCACGGAAGGTAAGCTGCTGCTGAATGGCACGCACCCCATCACCTTCAGTGCCATGCAGGATGTGGTGCTGGAGAAGGAAATCACCCTGCCGGAGCATGCAAACGGCATGCGCTGCTGCGCGTTCGGCCCGGAGGGGCAGGAGCTTGCCAATGAGGTGTTTTTCTCCATCGGAGGCGGTGCCATCCGCCGCATTGATGAAATGGAGGAACTGCCGGAGCCCCCGCCGGTGGTGCCGTATCCCTTTGATTCCTGTGCAGAGTTGCTGCGGCATTGTAAGCATGAGAATATGACCATTGCCGCCGTGGTGCGATGCAATGAAATGGCTCTGCCCACGGGGCTGGAGCTGCGCTCCCGCATCCGCAAGATTCATGATACCATGGATAAGGCGATAGAGCGTGGTGTGAAGACTATGGGTGTGCTGCCCGGCGGCCTCAAGCTGCCCCGCCGTGCGCCGCGTATCTACCGCCGCCTGGCAGAGATGTTCCGCGAGAATACGCAGGATGCCCTCACCATCATAGACTGGATTAACCTGTGGGCCTTTGCTGTGTCGGAGGAGAATGCCGCCGGCGGCCGCGTGGTGACGGCCCCGACCATGGGGAGCGCCGGTGTACTGCCAGCTGTGCTGCGTTATTATGAACGCTTTGGGCGTAAGGATGCTACGGTGGGGCGCGAGCAAGGTGTGGAGGTTTTTCTGCTCACGGCCTCTGCTATCTGCTCCCTCTACCGAGCCAAGGCTTCCATTTCCGGTGCAGAGGTGGGCTGCCAGGGGGAGGTGGGCGTGGCGTGTTCCATGGCTGCTGCCGGGCTCACCGCCGCCATGGGCGGCACGAATGAGCAGGTGGCCAATGCTGCAGAAATTGCCATGGAGCATAACCTGGGCCTGACCTGTGACCCGGTGTGCGGTCTGGTGCAAGTGCCCTGCATTGAGCGCAATGCCATTGGTGCGGTGAAAGCGGTGAATGCTGCCCGCCTGGCCCTGCGTGGCGATGGCACCCACTTCGTGAGCCTGGATAGCGTGATTGCCACCATGAATGAAACAGGCCGCGCATTGGCGGCCGGGTATCGTGAAACGGCACTGGCGGGGCTGGCCACCAATGCCCTGACCTGCTAGGCCTGCGCCTTATCAGATGCCTTCGCGGTCCAGCAGGGCGCCGTAGAGCTTTTCTGTTGCGGTATCAAAAATGTTCGCTTCTTCCTCGCTGAGCACGGATTTCAGCTCATCGATGGCCTTTTGCTGGGCTTTTTCGATGGCTGCGGCCAGGGTGAGGAATGATTGGGAAATGGTGACCAGCACCGCGCGGCGGTCTGTGGCACCCTGGTGGCGCTCTACCATGCCCTGGCTCATCAGGCTGTCCACCATGTGCGAGGCTGCGGAGGGCGACATCCCCACGCGCTCTGCCAGCACACTCATGGGAATACCCTCGGCGTGGCTGTGGGTGTAGCGGCGTATGTTTGCCAGAACTGCACACTGGCGCACGCTCAGCTTGTACAGCTTCTTCCGCAGTGCGTCTGTCATGGTCATAGCCCCGGCGCGGCTGATGTAATCAACCACGGAACGCAGCTTGTCGACATGCGAAATTTCCTCGTGTGTATCCGGCATGATGCTACTTTAACACGGTGCGGGAGCTCTTGTCAATAAAATCCCCTATATTTGAAAAGTAGAAACTTTGAAAACTTCAAATAAAAGTCTTGACTCCCGCGGGGTGCTTTGCTAGAATTGCGGCCACAACCACTATGAACAAGCATCGCTACATTACCCGTTACAATGGAAGAAAGGGCACTCGCAACACCTTCTGCGGGTGGCGTTTGTGTATTACCCGGCAGAAAGAGGTATTTGTACGTTATTTCACAGACCGCGAACATGGCGGGATGGAGGACTCTCTGGCGGCGGCTCTCAGCATGAGGGATGGTATGCTGGCGTCTATGGAGCAGGGGACCCCCTTTGCAGAAGTGGCGGCCCGCTACCGGAAATAAACCGGATGATACGCCGGAACATGTAGATGCAGCGGCAAAGAAAACACTTGACATTATCAAGCAATCCGATATCATACAGTCAGCATGAAACGAACTCTGATTCTCAGCCTTGCAGGAGCAGCCAGCCTGGTGGCATCTTGTTCATTCGGTCCCCTCTGGAGCCCCCCTGAGATGCCCGTGCCCGCAGAGTTTCGCGGGAATGGCGCCGCAGGCAGCACCATGGCGGATTTGCCTTGGCAGCAGGTTCTTAATGATAAGAACCTGGAGCAGTTGCTGAGCGATGTCTTTACCAGCAACCGGAGCCTGGAGGCTATGGTGCACAACGTGAATTCTGCCAGTCGTTATATCACGATAGCGCGCGCTCCCCTGTTCCCGTCTCTTTCGTATATGGCGCAGGGCAGCAAGGGGGCCAGTTCTCCGGCCTCCATATCCATGGCTACCACGGATACGGTTCCCGGGGCCGCCGGGTTCAGCGCCTCGTGGGAGCTTGATATCTGGGGCAAGACTCGCAAGGGGCTGGAATCAGCTGAGGCCAAGGCGCTGGCCGCGGAAGAGGGAATGAATAACCTGCGAATTTCGCTGATGAAGCAGGTAGCGAGTGGTTATCTGCGCCTTATCATGCTGGATGAGCAGCTGAAGATTGCCCACGAGGCAGTGGCCTCCTACCGTGAGTCTCTTAAACTTTTCGAAAATCAGCTGGAAGGTGGTGTGGCTGACCGCCTGCAGACGGCATCTGCCCAGGCGGCCCTTTCCTCTGCCGAGGCACAGATTCCGAATCTGGAGATGCAGATTGCCGAAATGGAGAATACCCTCTCGGTGCTGGCAGGTCGTGCTCCCGGTCCCATTGCCCGTAGTGGCAGCATGCAGGCATTTGCCAAGGCCAGCGGGGTAGCGGCTGGTATACCGGCAGAGGTGATTGCCCGGCGTCCTGATATTCGCGCTGCAGAGCAGAATCTGCGCGCTGCCAATGCAGAAATCGGTGTGGCCATTGCCAGCTATTTCCCCAGTATCAGCCTCACGGGGCTGGCCGGTGTTGCCGCGCCTGACCTTTGCCATGGCCTTGCCGGCAGTGAGACCGGCTGGGGTATTGGTGCCAGCCTTACCGGTCCTCTGTTCAATGCCGGTTCACTGCGTGCTAATGAGCAGATGAAGCGCGATGCCTTCCTGGCAGCTAAGGCTGATTACGAGCAGACAGTGCTTGCCGCTCTTGCCGAAATTTCAACGACGCTCACGCAGCGTACCAAGCTGCTCAGCATTATGAAGAAGCAGGAGGCTGCTGTGGCTGCTTATCAGGAAAGTATGAAGCTTTCCAAGGCCCGGTATGCGCAGGGCCTGGCCAGTTATTACGAGGTGCTGACAGCCCAGCAGGGGCTTTTCCCGGCCCAGACTCAGCTGGCGGCCTACCGCTACCAGTATGCTGCCTGTGTGCCCACGCTTTACACCCAGCTGGGTGGCGGCTGGCAGAATAAGTAAAGTCTGAGCCAACCATGCAATTTCAGACCGGCAGTGGGTGCTGCCGGTCTTTTTGTTTGCGCGGGGAGGAGCGATGTGCTATGTTCAGTTAAGTTAGTACTATGGAGGAGATTTTTACATTAACGCAGGAAATAACAGCCACTACGCCATGGCTGCTGCCTTTGGTTTTCGGGCTGTTCGGGGCCTGTGTGGGCTCGTTTCTGAATGTGGTGATATACCGCATGCCGCGCGGGATGAGCGTGAATGAACCTCGGCGCTCGTTCTGCCCGCAGTGCAAGGCGCCGATTCCGTGGTATCTGAATCTGCCGGTCATCAGCTATGTGCTGCTGCGCGGGCGCACGGCCTGCTGCGGTAAGCATTATACTGCCCGCTACTGCCTGGTGGAGCTGGTGTGTGCACTGCTCTTCGCAGCGCTTTCCTGGTATTTCTGCACGGACGATATCATCACCCAGCTGATGCTGTGTGTCTGGGCTGCGGCCATGCTGGCCTGCTTCTGTATCGATTGGGAGCAGATGGTGGTGCTGCCCGTGCTTACGCTCATTGCAGGCGTGGCGGGTGTGTGTGTTAATTTGCTGTCTCCCTGGTTCAGCGGGGATGGCGTGGAGCCGCTGCAGGGGCTGATGAGCAGCCTGGGCGGTGCTTTCGGCGGGTTTCTGCTGTTCCGCCTGGTGGCGCTGGCTGGTAAGTTTTTCTTTGGTCGCAGGCAGCAGGCTTTCGATGCCCCGCAGGAGTGGGTGCTGCACCAGGCGGCGGATGGTGAGGATGTGGAGCTCATCATCGGCGGCGAGCGTCTGCTCTGGAGTGAGCTTTTCCTGGAAACGAGCAACCGGTTCACCCTGGTGGCGGGCACGGAAAGCACGCATGAATCCGGGGCAGGGGAGCTGGTGTTCACCGTGGATTCCCTGACCCTGCCGGATGGTACCCGCCTTGCGCTGGAGGAGCACGAGGAGCTGCGCGGCACCTGCCGCGGCTATGCTGCCCGCAAGGAAGCCATGGGCAGTGGCGATGCCTGGCTGGCCCTGGCCATTGGTGCGCTGTGCGGCTGGCAGGGTGTGGTGTTTGCTCTGGTCGGCGGTAGCTTTATCGGTATTGCTGCGGCCATTGTGGCGCGCATAGGGCGCGGCACGCCTATGCCTTTTGGCCCGGCGCTCATCGCTGCAGCGGTCATCTGGCTGTTCTGGGGCGTGGAGCTTGTTGCTGCTTATATGGGTTGGGTGGAGACTCTGTTCTGGTAAGTCCGCCCATCGGGCGGATTTCGTGACCAGCCGTCGCTTCTGCGAAGCCCTGGCCTCCCCGCCGCGCGTGGACATTGATAAAAGCCTTGTCCCGCCGGCAAGAGTGTGATACACTGCGCGCCATGCCGCTGCCGGATTTTTCAAGCTTTCCCCTGTATTTAGCCCCCATGGCCGGGGTGACTGACCCCATTTTCCGCACTCTGTGCAAGGAGGAAGGGGCAGATGTGATGGTGACCGAATTTGTATCGGCAGAAGGTGTGCTGCAGGCCTGGAGCCGCAACCGCCGCTACGTGGAGTTTGAGGATGCCCACCGCCCGCTGGGGGTGCAGATTTTCGGCTCTGTGCCGGAGCATTGCGCTGCTGCTGCCCGCATCATTGTGGATGCGATGCACCCGGATTTCCTGGATATCAACGCCGGGTGCCCGGTGCCCAAGGTAGTGGGCAAGAATGGCGGCTCCTCATTGCTGAAAGATCTGCCCCTGCTGCAGCGCATTGCCGCTGCTGTGGTGCAGGAGCTGGGGAGTGATTGCCCGGTTACTACCAAAATCCGCATTGGCTGGGATATGGAGCATATCTGCGCGCCGGAGGCCGTGCGCCGGCTGGAGGATGCCGGTGTGCAGGCTATTGCCATTCACGGCCGCACCCGCTCCCAGCAATACGGAGGCCAGGCTGATTGGGGAATGATTGACCACTGCGCCCGCCTGGTGAGCATTCCGGTTATCGGCAATGGTGATATCTGCACTCCGCAGGATGTGCAGCGCGCCCGCGAGACAACGGCTGTTTCGGCGGTGATGATTGGCCGCGCGGCCATGAATGCTCCCTGGTTGTTCCGTCAGGCTAAGGAATATCTCCGCACCGGCGTGGTGCCGGAAGCGCCCACCCCGCAGGACCGCCTGAATTTCATGCTGCGCCACACCCGCATGGCGCTGGATAGCCAGCACTACGGCGATGAGCTGGTGACCATGCGCGCCATGCGCTCCCGCCTGCTGGCCTATGCCAAGGGGATTCCCGGCACGAAGCCTCTGCGCCCACGGCTCTCGCGCGTGGCCTCATATGATGAGCTTTGCGATATCCTGCATGAGGTGTGAATAATGCAGAATGCAGAAGTCAGAATGCAGAATAGTTAGTCAGCACGCTGCCTCCCGGCAGCGCGTGGTATCAGAAAACGCTCTGAGATGAATCTCAAAGCGTTTTTTTCTACCGGGAGCGGCGGGAGCCGCGACCATGCATGCTGAGCCTGGCGACATCCTGAATGAGGTGTGAATAATGCAGAAGTCAGAATGCAGAATAGTTAGTCAGCACGCTGCCTCCCGGCAGCGCGTGGTATCAGAAAACGCTCTGAGATGAATCTCAGAGCGTTTTTTCTACCGGGAGCGGCGGGAGCCGCGACCATGCTTTTTATTCAGCATTCAGCATTCTGAACTCAGCATTCCCTTACATCTTGAACTGTTCGCCCAGGTAAATCTTGCGGGTTTTGGGGTCGTTCGAAATCTCCTCGGCATTGCCTTCTTTGATAACCTTACCTTCGAACAGAATGTAGGCGCGATCCACGATGCCCAGCGTCTCGCGCACGTTGTGGTCGGTGATGAGGATGGAGAGACCATCCGTCTCACGCAGTGAGGCTACAATGTGCTGGATGTCCTGCACGGCGATGGGGTCCACACCGGCGAAGGGTTCGTCGAGCATGAGCAGCTTCGGGTTGGCTGCCAGGGCTCGGGCGATAGTCAGGCGGCGCTTCTCACCACCGGAAAGCTGGATAGACTGGCTCTTGCGCAGGCGGGTGATGTTGAAACGCTCCAGAAGCTCATCGCACTTCTCCTTCTGTTCCTTGCGGGTGAGGTCAGCGCGGGTTTCGAGAATGGCCATGAGGTTCTCGTTCACCGTAAGCTTGCGGAAGATAGATTCTTCCTGGGGCAGGTAGCCCATGCCCAGGCGGGCACGCAGGTGCATGGGCAGGCCGGAAACATCCTTGCCACAGAAATCCACCGTGCCGGTATCCGGGCGCACAAGCCCGGCCACCATGTAGAATGAGGTGGTCTTGCCTGCACCGTTAGGCCCCAGAAGCCCCACGATTTCACCAGCGTTCACGGTGAAGTTCACGTTGCTTACAACCTGGCGCTCGCCGTATGATTTGCAGAGACCATTGGCTTTGAGAAGGGTTTCCATAATTACTTCTTGCTCTTCGTGTTGTTCTGTTTATTCAGCTGCTCGCGCACCTTTGTGGCGTGGGTTGTGTGCTTGCTGCCGGTGATTTTGACATTGTTATTTGCATCGATGTAGATGCCCGCATCCTTGCCGGTGATGATGTGGGTGTTGAGAGCATCACCCAGGGTGACGCGCTGCCCGGTGAGCACCTTGTTGCCAGTGGCCGCATCGATGGTGAGTAAATCACCCGTTGCACGGATAAGGCGCCCGGTGTTGTCCTTGCCTGCCACGGCTACGTTTCCAGAGGCTGTGGCATACTTCAGGGTGCCCATCTGGTTATCCTTTTTCCCGGATTCAGTATCCATTTCCAGGCGCACCGGGCCGGTGCATTGCATGGAACCTTGCTCGGTGCGCAGGGTGCAGCCTTCCTGGGTGGTGGCCTCGCGGATGCCGTTGTAATCAAACCGGAGTCCGGTCAGCCCGGTCATGCGGGGCTTTTGTTCCGCGGCGGGTTCGCTCGGGGAGGATAGCATGGCGCTCAGGCTGCCATTGGTGGTGAGGATTGCTGTGGGGCTATGCAGTTCTGTGGAGCTGCCGGTTTCCAGTCGGTTCTCGGCGCGGATAAGGCGCACATAGTCCTTGCACCTGGCCTTGGTGGTTCCTTCCTCATTCGCCATGGTGGTGGAGATATGCTCACCGCTGAGCAGCATATCGCCATTGGCTTGAATCTGGATGGTGGCAGCAGTGCCGGCAGCGGGAAGTGCCTCGATGCGGCTGGATTCATGCTGGGCAATGAGCGGCTTGTCCACCTCGCCTTGCAGAAGAGTCTCGCCTGTAAGCATGTCTGTCTCGACGCTCTGGGCTTTCAGTTCGCTGATGCATTTTCTGGTGCCGGGCTCATAACGGTGGGCTATGACATTGCCGGTGGCTCGTGCTCGGGAAATCTCCCCGAAACGGGCAATGGCCAGATTCGGCATGCCGGCTTTACGGCCTTTCGGTTCATCTGCTCCTTCCTTCGGGGTGAGTACCAGATGAGCCGGGCCGGTGCAGCTGAAATCAGATTCGGCATCTGCCAGAGAGAGTCCCTTTTCGGTGGAAATGGTACCCAGTTCTGCGCGGAAGATGACAAGAGCGTGAGCCTTGAAGGTGCCCTTGATGAGCTGGCCCGGCTTATCGCCTTCGCGTTCATAGGTGCCGTGGATATCTGTGCCGCGTAATTCAATGTCGCCGTTGGCCAGCAGGTGCAGGCCTTCGTCAGAGTAAACATCATATCCGCCGTAGCTCAGGCGGCACTTGGTGCCCAGCAGTGAACATTCGCCTGTTCTGCCATTGTAGCTCAGGCTATCGCCCTCGGCGCGCAAAGCCTGGCGGCCTTCTGTGGCAGCGCCGGTCATCACCACATTGCCCCTGGCTGTCGCGGTATTGATGCCATCGAACCGCAGTCCGGTAAACTGGCTCATGAATCCCTTGCCCTGTGCCGCCTGGGTGGCAGAGGGAACCAGCACTACGCAGAGTTCGTTGGTGCAGCTCAGCGTGCCGTCCGGATGGGTGAACTCGGTATTGCCGGGTGCGTGAAGTGTGTGTGTGGCGGCGTTGTAGAATACAAGGCCACCGGTGGATTTGAGTTTGGTGACAGAGCCTTCCTTATCGACCATGCACAGGTCGACCAGCGCGCCTTCCATCATGATATTGCCCTGCGGATCCGCCAGGATGCGGGCTGGTGCATTGGCTTTCGGGGTGATGCGGACAAGATTTTTTCCTTGCTGCAGCAGAATTTCCTGTCCGCCCGCGGGGGAATAAAGGAAAATGTTATTATTAACGCTATCTGCAACCGCGCAGTGCGTATTGATGAGTGCCGGTTCCTCCTGCGGGGCAGGAACCTTTTTCACCTGGACAGTAGCCGTTGCCGGAATCTTTGCCGCAGGTTTTGTTGCCGGTGTCTTGGCGGCGGGGACGGTCTGGGCCGGGGCAGGCGAGCTGGCCTTGGGCTTTTCCTGCTCCTTGCCCATGAGCTCCTGCATGTAAATATGCAGCTGGCTGCTGGCATTGATGTTGACGCGGGAGTCTCTCAGCCGTACATTGCCCAGGTATACCAAGGTGGAATCGGCCGTGTTGAAAAACAGCCCCTTATCTGCCACGGCTACGGTATCCTCTGTCTCCGGAATTTCTGCGCTTTCTGTGGCGGGGGCCTGCAGGTCTACGCCCAGGGCGGTCAGTTCTGCCTCTATCTGGGTGAAGCTCTGCTGCCATGTTTCTGCCGTTTTGCAGGAATTGGCGTAGTTGGCTGCGTAATCACTGGCGGCAGCTGTGAATACCGGAATGGAAAGTGCTGCAATGATGGCGGCTTTCGTCATTTCTTTTCGTCTTTCTTCTCGTTGAAGAGTTTTGCAGAAACTGTCGTTACGACCGGGCCGTGAAGGAATCCCTTGTTTGTAACAGTGCTGAAGATGACACCGTTGCCCTTAGCGGAGAATCTCGGGTCGCTCACTTGAGCAGTACCCGTGGTTTTTGCTACCTTGGTAGAGAAGTTGTAGGTGACATCCCCGGCCTTGACATCGGTCTGCGTCTGATCCGTCCCGTAGAGAGAGGCCGTCAGATTTTCGAGTACAACGGTCTTGCGGTTCTTGACAATGAGCTTATCCGCCAGTAACAGGGAGCTGACGCGGTGGTTCTCATAGCGGGGAATAGAAATACCCTCGACCACGGTTCCGGCCGGCAGGAACTGCAGTGCGGGGAATTCGTCCTCCACTACAGCATCCGTGCGCTGCTGCCCCCAGCAGTGCAGGGGCAGCAGCAGCAGAGAAAGGAGTGTTAATGCTTTTCTCATTTAGATGGTGGCCATCTGCTGGTAGGCCTTGCGTACCAGCATGAGGTTGCTGAGAATCTTTTCGAGGTCCTTGAGGTACACCTGGTTGGGACCATCGCTCATGGCGTGGTCGGGATCCTTGTGTACTTCCATGAACACACCGTCGATACCCATGGTCATGGCGGCGTTGGCCAGCACGGGGGCCAGCTCTCGGTCGCCACCAGTGGCGCCACCGAGACCACCCGGACGCTGCACGGAGTGCGTGGCATCGAATACCACGGGGCAGCCGAACTGCTTCATCCAGTACATGCCGCGCATGTCAACGATGAGGTTGTTGTAACCGAAGGATGTGCCGCGCTCGCAGAGCATGTACTTATCGCAGCCGAAGGCCTCCATTTTTTCGCAGATGTTCTTGCAGTCCCAGGGAGCCAGGAACTGGCCCTTCTTGATGTTCACGGGGCGGCCGGTCTTGGCACAGGCTTCCAGCAGGTCGCTCTGGCGGCTCAGGAAGGCGGGCACCTGGAGCAGGTCTACAAACTGGGCGGCGTATTCAGCCTGCTGCTCGGTGTGCACGTCGGTCACCACGGGGCACTGAAGCTCCTTGCCGATTTCGGAGAGGATGCGGCAGCCTTCCTCGATGCCGGGGCCGCGGAAGCTCTTCACGCTGGTGCGGTTTGCCTTGTCGTAGGAGGCCTTGAAGATGAACTGCACGCCGAGCTTAGTGCAAATCTCCTTGATGGCGGTTGCCATTTCCCAGGCAAAGGCTTCGTTTTCAAGAGAGCAGGGCCCGAGCAGGAAGAAAGGTTCCTGCCCGCCGATGACTACGTTCTGAATGTTGAAGGACATGGTAAAAGTTGTTTCGATGGGAACATTATGCCCCAAGCGTCCTGTGAAGTCAATGAGATTTCGCTTTGTTGAGCTGCAAAAATACCGGATTCTCGTCCCGCGCGCGATTTTGGGCTTGCTTTTTAGGCAGGAACATTGTACCTTACGCCGCCGCTTTCGCGGAGCAACCAGAATTTATCATGGAAACAACACGAATTCAGCGCGCCCTGCTTTCCGTATCGGACAAGACCGGGCTTGATAAGTTTGCCAAGGGCCTTGTAGCCCAGAATGTTCAGCTTATTTCCACGGGTGGCACCTGCCGCTACCTGCAGGAACTGGGCCTGCCGGTAACTGAGATTTCTGACTACACGGGCGCTCCTGAGCTGTTCGACGGTCGCGTGAAGACCCTGCATCCCAAGGTGCACGGTGGTCTGCTTCAGCGCCGTGACCTGGAGGAACACCAGCAGCAGGCCAAGGATAACAATATCCCCACCATCGACCTGGTGTGCGTGAACCTGTATCCCTTTGAAGAGACTGTGGCTAAGGAAGGTGTGACCCTGGCAGAGGCTATCGAGAAGATTGACATCGGTGGCCCCTCCATGCTGCGCTCTGCTGCCAAGAACTACTCCTCTGTGACGGTTGTTTCCGACCCCGCCGACTACGATACCGTGCTGGAGGAAATGGAAAACCACCAGGGCAACACCACGCTGAAGACCCGCGAGAAGCTGGCTGTGAAGGTGTTCATGCGCACCTCTGCTTACGATACCGCTATCTCCAACTACCTGGGTCACCGCGCCGAGGATAGCACCAAGAACAACTTTACGGTGTCTCTGCCCTTCAACCAGACCCTGCGTTATGGTGATAACCCCCACCAGCCCAGCGTGATGTATGGTAACTTTGATTCCATCTTCACCCAGCTGCAGGGTAAGGAACTCTCCTACACCAACATTCTGGACCTGGATGCCGCTGCTTCCCTCATCATGAACTTCCGCCGCCCCACGGTGGCTATTCTGAAGCACACCAACCCCTGTGGTGTAGGTCAGGATGATGAAGATCTGGTAGAGGCCTGGAAGCGCGCTTACCAGACTGATACTCAGGCACCCTTCGGCGGTGTTATCGTGATGAACCGCCCCATGACTGAGGCTCTGGCTCGCATCGTGGGTGCTATCTTCACGGACGTTATCATTGCTCCGGATTTCGAGCCTGAGGCTCGCGCTATCCTTACTAAGAAGAAGAACTGCCGCATCATGCGCATCGATATGGATGCCTGGCGTGAGTTCTGCAAGGTGCCCATGGTTCGCACGGCTCCCGGCGGTCTCATGACCGTGAAGCGTGACGACGAGGTGATGGGCCTGGATAACCTGGAAGCCAAGGTGGTGACCAAGCGTGTTCCCACGGCTGAGGAGCTGGAGGCCATGCGCTTTGCCTGGCGCGTCTGCAAGCAGGTGCACTCCAACGCCATCGTGTTCACCAACAAGAATGGCACCCTGGGTATCGGCGCCGGCCAGATGAGCCGCGTGGACTCCGCCAAGATTGCCGTGTGGAAGGCCGGTCAGGCCGGGCTCGACCTCAAGGGCAGCGTCATCGCTTCCGATGGTCTGTTCCCCTTCGCTGACGGTCTGCAGACCGCTATCGATGCCGGTGCTACCGCCTGCATTCAGCCGGGTGGCTCCATCCGCGACGAAGAGGTGATTGCCGCTGCTGATGCCGCTGGTATCGCCATGGTGTTCACCGGTGCCCGCCACTTCCTGCACTAAAGCAGCAGATTTCAGAATCCCCGGTTCTGCAAAGAGCAGGGCCGGGGTTCTTTTTTCAACCGTTTTCTTCACTTGTAACTCTTACTTTTTATGCATCTCGGTGTAAATATTGACCACGTGGCAACCCTGCGCCAGGCCCGCTATGCCACCATGCTCGACTCTCACAACGTGGAGCCCGATATCGTGGCCGCTGCCAAGGCTGCTCAGGAGGGCGGCGCTGATTCCATTACCCTCCATGTGCGCGAGGACCGTCGCCATATGCAAGATGAGGATGCCTTTGCCGTGCGCCGCCAGGTGAACCTGCCGCTGAATCTGGAAATGGGTGCCACCCCGGCCATGCTGGAGTTTGCCCTGCGCCTCAAGCCGGACTTTGTGTGCCTGGTGCCGGAGCGCCGTGAGGAAATTACCACAGAGGGCGGTCTGGATGTGGCCGGCCACATGGAGGAGCTTCGCCCGCTGGTGGCTGCTCTGCTGGAAAACGGCAGCAAGGTGAGCATGTTCATTGACCCCGATGCAGAGCAGGTGCGCGCCAGCGCTGCTGTGGGTGCCCCCATGATTGAGCTGCACACCGGCCGCTTTGCCAACACGCTGGGCGAGGAACGCGCTGCGGAGACTGCCCGCCTCGTGGCGGCTGCTGAGCTGGCTCATTCCCTGGGTATCGAGGTGCACGCCGGGCACGGCATTCAGGTGGCTAATCTGGCCGATTTGTCCGTGGTGCCTCACCTCACTGAGCTGAACATCGGCCACACCATTATCTGCCGTGCGGTCTTTGTCGGCCTCACAGAGGCTGTTCGGGAGATGAAAACGGCGGTGGAAATGCATAAATGGTAAAATAATTCCAGAATTTAACGGAATCCGGCAAGGTCTTCAGGATTTTGCCGGATTTTTTTTACCCTTTGGTGATAGATTGAAGCGTTTTATCTTGCAATGGGTGGGGGACATGGTATCATGGAACTCTATGAATAAAACTCAACTTGTTGACTGCATTCAGGCTAAGCTCGGTGAAGGTGCAACCAAGAAGTGTGCGGAGATTGCGCTCAATGCTGTTCTCAGCGCCATCACGGATGCTGTAGCCACCGACAAGGTTCAGCTGGTCGGTTTCGGCACCTTCGAGATGAAGACTCGCGCTGCTCGCACGGGCCGGAATCCGCAGACAGGTGCTGCTATGGAGATTGCAGCCTCCAGGACTCTCTCTTTCAAGCCTTCCTCTACTTTCAAGTCTGCGGTTCCCGCCAAGAAGACTTGCAAGAAGGGCGGATGCAAGAAGAAGTAATTACCCTAGGCTTGCCTTTCTTTCAGTCCCGCTCCCGGGGGTAGCCCCGGGCTGCGGGCCTTTTTATTCATAAAATCTGGGTGTCTGTTGCTCCGGGCGGGACTTTTGGATTTACAACGCGCGCGCAATATGATAAACATATTGCGCTATGGACTTAGAGCAACGCGAAATAAGTGCAGAAACGATTTCCCCGTACTTTGAGCAGTACTTCGGACACAAGCCCACGGTTGTCGCCGCCTCCCCCGGCCGCGTGAACCTTATCGGTGAGCATACCGATTACAACAATGGCTTTGTGCTGCCGATGGCTCTCAATAACATCAACGTCATTGCTGTCGCCCCGTCTCCCACCGGCAAGCACCGCTGGATTGGCGCTCTGGGCGAGACTATGATTGAGATTGACCCGGCTGATGTAACCAAGCCCGGTGATCCCTTCTGGAGCAATTATGTGCGTGGCGTTATCTGCATGCTGGAGCGTCGTGGCATCAAGGTGCCCGCCGTGGATATGCTGATTGATTCCAACGTGCCTCGTGGTGGCGGCCTGTCTTCCAGTGCCGCTTTTGAGGTGTCCGCCTGCACGGCGCTGGCTGCCCTTTGCGGTGCAGAAGTGACGCCCACGGAGCGCGCTCTCATCGGCCAGGCAACGGAACATGAGTTCGTGAACGTGCCCTGTGGCATCATGGACCAGTTCATCTCTGCCAACGGTCGCAAGGATCACGCCCTCATGCTGGACTGCAAGGACCTCTCCTACAAGCTCATCCCCATGGTGGACCCCGCCGTGAGCGTGCTGGTGATTGACTCTGCCGTGAAGCACTCTCTGGCCGATGGTGGCTATGCCGCCCGCCGCAAGAACTGTGAGGACGCCTGCGCTATTCTGGGTGTTCCCTCCCTGCGCGAGGCTACTCTGGAGATGCTGGAAGAGAAGAAGACCGAGCTGGGCGACCTGTGCTACCGCCGCGCCCGCCACGTCATCGGCGAGAACCTGCGCGTAGCCGCCTTTGCTGATGCTGTGCAGAAGGCCGATTGGGACACCGCCGGTGTGGCCATGCGCGCCTCTCACGCCTCCCTGAAGGATGACTTCGAGGTATCCTGCGGCGAGGTGGACACCCTGGTTTCCCTGGCAGATACCATTCCCTCCGCTTCCGCTGTATACGGCGCCCGCATGACGGGTGGCGGTTTCGGCGGCTGCATCGTGGCTCTCGTGAAGAGCGAGGCTGTGCAGCAGGTGGCAGAGGAGATGATTGAGGCCTACCGCAATGCTCTGGGCATTGAGACCGATTATCTCATCACCCGACCGGGTGAGGGTGCTCGTGTGCTCTATCAGGCTTAATTTCTTAACTTAGTGAATCTTATGAAACACATACTGACAATGCTGGGCGCGCTTGCGCTCATGAGTGGCAGCGCCATGGCCCAGGAGGCCGCCGTTGCCGCCCCGGCGCAGGACGTGCTTCCCCTGTGGGAAATGATTGTCTTCTGCGTGGTTGTGGTGGGTGTAATCGGTCTGGGTATCTGGAAGGCCAGCGACTCTGCCGAACCCACTGAAGAGAAGAAGGAAAAGGGCGCTGCCGACTACTTCCTGGCCGGCCGTGGCCTGAGCTGGTGGCTCGTGGGTTTCTCCCTGCTGGCTGCCAACATTTCCACGGAGCAGTTCGTGGGTATGAGCGGTCAGTCCGCCGACTGGCTGGGTCTGGCTATCGCTGGCTATGAATGGCTTGCCGCCATCGTGCTGGTGATTGTGGCCTTCACCTTCCTGCCCATGCTGCTGAAGCGCGGCGTGTTCACCATTCCCCAGTTCCTGGAGGAACGCTACAATGGTGTGGCCCGCGTTATCATGGCTCTCGTGAACCTGCTGATTCTGGTGGGTGTGCCCACCGCCGCTGTGATTTACGCCGGCGCCAGCGTGGTTTCCGTGTACTTTGACCTTTCCGTGCCGACCGGCTGCCTTATCATTGCCGGTGCTGCCACGGTGTACGTGTATGTGGGTGGTCTGAAGGCCTGCGCCTGGACCGACCTCATCTGGGGTGCTGCCCTTATCGTGGGCGGCGGTGTGGTGGCCTACTTTGCCATCATGGCCCTGGGTGCATACCCGACCCTGCCTGAGAGCGTGGTGGCCACTGCCACTACCTCTGCCAACACCACCGCTGAGGCTCTGGCCTCCACCGGTTCCCAGTTCTGCGACGGTCTGAGCCGCATGGTGAACCTGAACGCCGGTGATGTGGAAGGTGCCACCAACGGTATCGGCGGCAAGCTGCACATGATGCGCGAAGAGTCCGACCCTGTGATGCCCTGGACGGTGTACCTTCTGGGTCTGTGGATTCCCAACTTCTTCTACTGGGGGCTTAACCAGTACATCATGCAGCGTACCCTGGCTTCCAAGAGCCTCGAAGAAGGCCAGCTGGGTATCGTGTTCGCTGCTTTCCTGAAGCTTCTCATCCCCTTCGTGGTGATTATCCCCGGCATCCTGGCCTACAACCTGTACAGCGATAAGCTGGCTGCCAAGGCTGATTCCAATGCTGCCGCCATCGTGCAGACTGCCGAGGCCAGCGGCAAGAAGGTGATTTACGACATCGCCGCCAGCCGTCTGGTTCGCGAGGATTCCGCTGCTTCCTCCGTGGAGTACATCAAGAAGAACCTGGCTACCGCCGGCGCTGCTGACCAGATTGCCGCTGTGGACGCCAAGGCTGCTGAGCTGGCTGCCATTCCTGCCAAGGACGTTGCCGGCCGTACCGCTAAGGCTGGTGAGATTCTCGGCATCGACAAGGCTGCCACGGCTGCTGCCCGCGCCAACTCTGCCGAGTATACCGTGACCACCACCCTGGCTGCCTACCAGTATGACTATGCCTTCGCCACCCTGCTGCGCGAGCTGCTTCCCGGCACTGGCTGGGCCTGGTTCGTGCTGGCCGCCCTTTTCGGCGCTGTGGTGAGCTCCCTGGCTTCCATGCTGAACTCCGCCTCCACTCTCTTCACCATGGACCTGTACAACAAGTCCAAGGAAGTGGCCACCGGTAAACCTGCTTCCGATAAGCAGCTCGTGGCTGTGGGTAAGGTGGCTGTGCTTGTGTGCGCCGTGATTGCCACTGTGGTGGCTCCCTTCCTGGATAACCCTGCCTTCGGTGGTATCTTTACCTTCATTCAGGAGTTCCAGGGCTTCCTGAGCCCCGGTGTGCTGGCTGTGTTCCTGTTCGGCTTCTTCGTGCCTAAGTGCCCCCGCGTGTTCGGTTGGCTGGGTATCGTGGTGGGTGCTGTGGCCTATGCTTCCTTCAAGTGGGTTACCATCCTCGGCTGCACGGGTGATTCCTTCCTCAACCGCATGGGCTACTCCCTCATCGTGGTGTGCGTGGTGGGTCTTATCCTCACCATCGTGAACCACATCAAGGGTGGTGAAGCCGTGGTGCTTGAGGACAAGGGCATCATCGAGATGAAGACGTCCGGTCGCGCCAAGAGCTTCGGTGTGGCTGTGATTATTGCCACCATCGCTCTGTACATCCTCTTCTGGTAAAGAACGGGATAGAAAGCGATTGCTTTTCCCGGGAGGGGCTTCCGTAAGGAAGTCCCTCCTTTTCTTTCTCAGGGTGCATTATGCAAAAGAAACACTCTGAGGGGAACCTCAGAGTGCTCTAAAGAAAGGCCGTGTACGTAGAGTCTCTTACCTGTCAGTTGCTCTTCTTTCTGAAGGGCGAGCATCCCCCCAGAAATCCACCGAGAGAACCACCGGCAAACAGGCTGATTGCTGTGGTAAAACACTTGATGGCTGGTTCGTAATTCTTGTTGCCCCAATTTATAAAACCAAATGCAGCAATGCCGAGGGTAATGAAAAGAGGCAGGTATGATTTGAAAAAATAGTTGGCTGCGGCAGTTATGATGAAGAGTATTAATGAATATTTTGCGAGTGCTCCGTAATCAAGCTTTGCGAGAACTGTGAAGAGGTCTCTGTGTTCCCAGAGCGTTTCTACTGTGTCGAACATATGTGTTGCGCGTAAACTGTTTTGTGGCGGATTATTAGCGGCGTTTACCGAAAAGCCCTTTATCGTATGTGCGATGGAAGAGGAAGACGGCGGCAAGAATGAGCCACCAGATCAGAATGGGGGTGGCAGTGAACCACAGGTCGCGCTGCACGGCCTCGGTGGCGAACCAGAGGATGGTTGCCGGCATGGCCAGCAGGATGAGCCAGCGGAGCAGACCGGGAACAAAAGGCATAATCCAGAGGAAGAAGAGGAGAATGAGGCTTGCGGTGGTCAGCTGCTGCCAGGTGGTGAGTATGGGGAGCTGCTGCAGCACATGGCCGCCGCAGGGTCGCTCACTGGTGTGGGTGAGGATGCGCTCCACCCCGGCCATCTGGGAAAGGGTGCGGGCCAGGCGCTCCAGTCGCAGGGGCGTGTTCTGACCCTCGGCGGGCTGCTCCAGCATGATGCAGGGATTCTCGCCCAGCTTCTCTGTCAGGTCAATGCCGCTCACTACATCTGCGAGGGGAATGGTGACTACCTTGGCATCGGTCAGGCGGGTGCGGGCGTTGTCGTCAATGGGGAGGGTAAAGCCGCCGAAGCTGATTTCCTTGCCCAGCTTCACCTTCACGTCCTTGCCGTCCAGACCCAGGCGGGAGAGAGCCAGACGCAGGGGCAGGGTGGGGATGGTTTCGCCGTTCCAGCGCATGAGAAGGGGGAAGGAGATGCTGTCCACGGCAGAGGGGTTCTGCGTGTGTGGCTCGCCCTCCAGCCAGTCCGGAGCCCAGACTACAGCCAAGGCGTCCGGCGTTTCGGTCAATCCGTTGGGCAGGGGGCGGTTGGCGATGGGGAGCCCGTTCGGGTTGCCCTCGATATTCTCCAGCGGGATGGAGGCATTGCGGAGCATGGCCGGGGTGAAATCCGGCTGGGCGGCGGTGCGCCCGCGCAGACCCACGGCAGAGTGGGGGAAGCCGGCCAGCACGCGGCAAAGCATCTCGCGCACCATTTCGCCCTGTTCGCCCTGCCAGATGAGGGGCGAGGAGAGACCCACAGTGGTGGCGCCGCCCTGCTTGAGCTTATTGAGGAGAACGGCGGTGTCCTGCGGGCCCAGGGGCAGGGCAGCAAAGGCGGCCTCGCAGGCTTTCTCATTCAGCTCCACCATGCCCACGGTGGGGCATTCGCGCAGGCGGGTCTGGGTGACCACCGGTTCCATCTGCACGGCCTGTCCCGGACGCAGAAGCTGCGGGAAATCTGCGGGCGCCCAGTGGCACACTACGTGCCCCAGCCGGTTGAACAGCCATTGGTCCACGCTGTACAGTGTGTTCTGCAGCCCATACCAGCAGCCTGCCAGTAGGGTCAGCCAGAAGAGAACGGCCAGGAAGCTTACATGTCGAGAAGTTTTAGGATGCATGCGGCGGCGGGGCTAGCGGGTGAATGTGCCGGGGTGTGGGCAGCGGCGTGGCGCAGGGCGGCAAGGCCGGTGGGGATAAGGTCGAGATACCAGCTGCGCTGCTGGTTGTAGCCGATATTGGCGAACGCACCCAGAGCCTGCATGAGCCGCTGCATGGCGCAGGCGGCATACACGTCTGCCGGGAGCGGTGCGCCATCCATCTGCTGCCAGAGCTGCAGCAGTTCGTTGCGCTCGGCTTCGTTCAGCTTCATGTACGGGTCATAAAGCAGGGAGGCCAAATCATATTCCTTGCGGCCATAACGCATGCCCTGGAAATCGATGAGCCAGGCCAGGCCATCCCTCAGCATGATATTCTGGCTCTGGCAGTCGCGGTGCACGGGTACGCGGGGCAGCCCGGCAAGCCAGTCGGCCATTTCCTGCAGCTCCGGCTGTGCCAGGAAGGCGGCGGCATCGCCACCCAGATGGCGGCCTATGAGGTGCTCGGCAAAGTATTCCTGCTCCCAGCGGTAGAGTGCGGCATCGAACGGCGGCTGCAGCGGCCAGTCCGGCGTCTGGTGATAGAAGGGGATGAGGGTGCGGAATGCCTGCTCGTAGGCGGCTCGGCGCTCTGCCCAGGGGGCTTGGCGCAGGCTCAGAATGTCGACTTCTCCCAGGTCTTCCACCAGGCAGGCGCCGCAGTTGTCCGGCAGGGTGATTTCAGCCAGAATGGCGGGCACGCGGAGCCCGGCGGCAGCCAGACCTCTGGCTGCGGGGAGAAAGGAATTGTTATCCGCCCGCTGGCCGGTCCAGTGAATGCCCAGCACCCCGGCTGCGCGCATGATGCTGCGTCCGCTGGCGCCGGCGCTGACCTGCTGCAAAGAGTCCGGCTGTACGGCGTCGCTGGTGTACTGCTGAATCAGGTCTGCCAGTATGGCTCGTGCCTGGGTGGTGTTTGGCATGGACGGGGGGATTAGTCAACCTTGAAATAGCTCAGCTTCTCGTGCTCCTCTGCGCGTGGGGGGAGCTTGGCGCCGGGGGCAGGGTTGGGTTGTGTCTGGGGGACTCTGCCGCCACCGGGAATGGGGGAGTTCGGGTAAACCTGCCTGGGAACATTCACGGGGGGCGTGGCTGCCGGAGCCGGTTGCTCCTTCTCTTCCTTCTGCTCTGATTTTACTTTGACTTTCACTTTTTTCTGAGGAAGCGGAGCAGGGGTGCTTCTGGCTGCCTCAAAACGCAGGCTTTCCAGCTGCCTGTTTATCTGGATAAGCAGCAGAATGCAGGAGGCGGCGATGATTCCCCAGCCTTCGTGTGCAAGTCCGTTGAGTAAATCTGCTCTCGTGCAGTCTTCTGGTCTGGCATCCAGAAATTCCATGCAATTCAGCACACCGCTGATGATGAGAAAGATGGCAACAAAATACCCGATGGGAATGGGAAGAAGCATATCGCGATTATTCTATGCTCATTCGCACAGCCTGTCAAGTAAAAGCCTGTTCATTCTCTGTGGTTCAGGTGCTGGTGAAAGATGCTGATAATTCGCTTGTTGTGTTTCTATTTGCTCTTGGGGTGGACTTGCTCTTCCCGCGTCAGTATGCGGAAGATGAATTGACCTGGCGGCGCATGTGTTGTACTGTGGGGGTAGACATGGATTTTCGTATCATAGCTGCAGCCCGGCCATCCATCGCGTATGCTCGCGATGGTGTTAAGTTTTTTGAGGAGCGCCTCCGCCCCCTCGGTAAGGTAGAGCTTCGCTATGTGAAAGCCGGTGATTCGGAGGCCGTTTCTGCCCGCTTGCTGGAGGCTAGTGAGGGCTGCCTGCGCATTGCCATGGATGAGCGTGGCGAGAACTGGACCACGCGTGAGTTCGAGAGCCGGGTGCGCCGCTGGCAGCTGCAGAGTGTGAAGCATGTGGCCTTCCTCATCGGCGCGGCTGATGGACATACCCCGGCGCTTCGCGCCGCCTGCGACCACGTGCTCTGCCTGGGGCGGCATACCATGCAGCATGAGCTGGCGCTGGTGGTGCTGCTGGAGCAGATTTACCGCGTGCATACCCTGTTGGCGGGGTCCCCCTATCATCGCGATTAAGGTGTGAGCGGAATAAGATGCCATGCGAACGTGCTTTTAGATTGACTTGCCGGGGTGTGGTGTTAAGATAAGCGGTATCTATGACACAGGATGCCCTTCTTAAGTTATTGGAGGCGGATGCGCGATTGAGCGACCAGCAGATTGCAGACCGCCTTGGTGTGGATGTTGCAACCGTGGCCGCCAAGCGAGCCGCTCTTGAGAAGGCTGGCCGCATCGTGGGTTATCAGGCCATTGTGAACGATGACGAGGAGGGCGTTTCTGCTTTTATTGAAGTGCGTTGCACGCCTGAGCGCGGCGGCGGTTTCGACCGCCTGGCTGCTCGTATTGCCCGCTTCAAGGAAGTGCGCAGCTGCTACCTGATTTCCGGCGGCTTTGACCTGCTGGTCATGGTGGAGGCTCCCACGCTGCTGGATGTGGCCCGCTTTGTGAGCGAGAACCTGGCCAGCATGCAGAATGTGATTTCCACCGCCACGCATTTCCGCCTGAAGACTTATAAGAACAACGGCCTCCTGTATGCCGAGGAGCCCGAGGCTGAACGACTTACCATTATTCCGTGATTATGGACTGGAGCAAAATGCTTTCGAAACAGGTCATGGATATGCCGCGTTCCGGCATCCGTGAGTTCTTTGACCTGGCCACCGGCAGTAAGGATATCATTTCCCTGGGCGTTGGTGAGCCGGATTTCGTGACTCCTTGGAATATCCGCGAGGCTGCCATTTCCTCCCTGGAGAAGGGGCACACAACCTACACCAGTAACTATGGCCTGGAGAGCCTGCGCCGCGCTATCAGCAAGTATGTGGCGGATTTCTTCCATGTGGAGTACGACCCGCTGTGTGAGATTCTGCCCACCGTGGGTGTGAGTGAGGCTATCGACCTGGCGCTGCGCTGTCTGCTGAACCCGGGGGATGAGGTGCTGTACCACGAGCCCTGCTACGTGAGCTATGCCCCCACAGTGATGATGGCATACGGCACCCCCAAGGCGGTGGAGACGAGTATTGACGACCTCTTTGCCCTGAATCCTGCCAAGCTGGAGGCCGCCATTACCCCGCGCACCAAGGTGCTGATGCTGAATTTTCCCACGAACCCCACGGGTTCCATCGCCCCGCGCAAGACGCTGGAGGCGATTGCCGCCATTTGCGTGAAGTATGACCTGTTTGTGCTCACAGATGAGATTTACTCCGAGCTGCGCTATGATGAGGAAGAGCATACTTCCATCGCCTCTCTGCCGGGTATGAAGGAGCGCACTCTGCTGCTGCATGGTTTCTCCAAGGCCTTTGCCATGACGGGCCTGCGCCTGGGCTATGCCTGCGGCCCGAAGGAACTCATCGAGCAGATGATGAAGGTGCATTCCTACACCATGATTTGCCCGACCATCACCTCTCAGGAAGCCGGTATCGAGGCCCTGGTGAATGGCACCCCGGCCATGCTTGAGATGCGCGACAGCTACCACAAGCGCCGCGACTATATTGTGGGCCGCTTCAATGAGATGGGGATGGACTGCCACCTTCCCGGTGGTGCTTTCTATACCTTCCCCAGCATCAAGAACTTCGGTATTTCCTCCAAGGAATTCGCTCTTCGTCTCCTGATGGAGCATAAGGTGGCCGCCGTACCCGGTACGGCTTTCGGCGCCTGTGGCGAGGGCTACCTGCGCTGCTGCTACGCCACGGCCCAGCATTTGCTGGAGCAGGCTTGCGATAAGATGGCGCGCTTCTGCGATTCACTGAGTAAGTAATTCTACATCGGCGGGCGAAAGCCCGCCGGACTTTTTGCCCAGATGACAGAGCAACGATTATTTCGCACGTACGTAACGCCTTTCGTGCTGTTTCTGGCGTTGAGCCTGCTGCTCTGGGTGGTAGAGGGCTCGTGGGCGTGGGATCATCCTAGCGTGGGGTGGTATCGGCGTGCGCCGGAGATGTGGATTTACCCGCTGCAGGTGCTGGTGTGCGGTGGGTATTTGTGGTATGTGCGGCGGGATGTGGAGTGGGATTGGAAGCTGAAGCCTTGTCTGCTGGGGGCTCTGGCAGGTGTGGTGGGTATCGGATTCTGGCTGGTGCCGTATGTGACGGGCTGGATTCCTGCGGAGCCGGGGTTCGACCCCGCTGCCGTGTTCGGTGATAATCAGGTGGCTATCTGGGTGGAATATGCGTTCCGCTTTGCCCGGGCTGTGGTTATTGTGGCGCTGGTGGAGGAATTCTTCTGGCGCGGGTATCTGATGCGCTGGTGCATTGACCGCGATTTTCCGCAGAATGTGCCGCTGGGGCAGGGTAGCTGGCTGGGCTATGCCGTGGTGACGGTGGCGTTCATGCTGGTGCACCGCCCGGTGGATTATGCCGGGGCGTTTGTGTATGGTTCTCTGGCGTATGCGCTGGTGGTGTATACGAAGCGGCTCACGCCTGTTATCGTGATGCACGCCGTGGCGAATCTCATCATGGGCATTTGTGCTATTAAACTGAATCTTCCTCACCTCTGGTAATATATCATGCAAGCTTTCATTCTTGGTGCCGGACTTGGCACGCGTCTGGCCCCGCTCACGCACATTCTTCCCAAGCCGCTGATGCCGGTTTTTCAGAAGCCGCTCATTCAGCATACCATGGACCACTACATCCGCTGCGGTGTGTCGGAGTTCATGGTGAACATTTCCTGCCTGCCGCTCATGTGGGAACGCGCTTTCCCGGAGCCGACCTACCGGGGGTGCCCGGTGAGCTTCAGCGAGGAGGAAGCACCGATGGATTCCGGCGGCGGGGTGAAGAAAATCATGCCCTGGGTGAAGCCGGGCGAGCCGCTGCTGGTGCACAATGGCGATATTCTGACCGATATTCCCGTGGCGGACCTGCTGGCGGAGCATAAGCGCCGCGGCAATATGGTGACACTCGCCCTGCGCAGTGTGGATGGCAAGCGCAATGTAGGTTTTGATGAGGAAACGGGCGCTATCACCGACATGCGCCATGCGCTGGGGGTGAACCCGGGTACGCACCAGTTTGCTGGTGTGTACCTCATGGAGCCGGAGGTGGCTGATTTATTCCCGGAGGACGATGTGTTCTCCATTGTGCCAGTGTGGCTGGAGCTCATCAAGCAGGGAAAGGTAGGCGGCGTGGTGTTCGACTGGGCCAACTGGCATGAAATCGGCTCCCCCGCCGGTTATGTGGATACCATGATGGAGCTTACCAGCCGCGAGCGTATTCACCCCACGGCCAGTATTTCTGCCGCTGCAGACCTGGGTGAGGATTGCGTGGTGGGGCAGGATGCCGTCATCCCCGCCGGTGTGGTGATGGATGATTGCATCGTCTGGCCGCGTACGCACGTGGCCCCCGGCACCTACCGCCGCTGCATCCTCACTCCGCGCATCACTGTGCAGGGGTGAATTTTTGGGGGGATTGAGTAAATTTTGCTTTCCCTGGCGTGTTGGGTGTGGTAGAATCTCGCAACGTAGGTGGACTGTACTCTCAGCCCACGATGTAGGAAATATTTTACCAGTTTACTATTATGGCAATAGACCCCAGACTTCTTGAGGAGCTCGAGCAGCGCCAGAAGAAGATTAAGTACGCTGCTACGCAGGAGAAGTACGATGCTCGCCATGCCAAGGGCGACTGGACTGCCCGCGAACGCATTGCCACGCTGTTCGATAGCGGTTCGTTCACCGAAATCGGCATGCACACCAAGCACCACTGCAGCAACTTCGGTATGCTGAAGAAGGATATTCCCGGTGACGGCATCGTGACGGGCTTCGGCCTGGTGAATGGTCGTCCGGTGGCTGCCACTGCTGCAGATTTCCTGGCTCAGGGTGGTTCTCTGGGCTATATGCACGCCCAGAAGATTTGTGATGCCCAGCAGTATGCTCTCAAGGCCGGCATGCCCATCATCCAGATTAACGACTCCGGCGGCGCCCGTCTGCAGGAGGGTGTGGATTCCCTGACCGGCTTTGCCAATGTGTTCTACAACAACGTGGCCGCCAGTGGTGTGGTGCCGCAGATTTCCCTGATTCTCGGGCCCTGCGCTGGTGGCGCTGCCTACTCCCCGGCTCTTACGGACTTCATCATCATCCGCAAGGGTGGGGCTGCCGGTATGTACATCACCGGCCCGAAGGTGATTGAACAGGTGACCTACGAGCAGTGCACCATGGAGGAAATCGGTGGTGCAGCCGTGCATTCCTCCGTTTCCGGCAATGCCCACTTCGTGGCTGAGACCGATGAACACGCCATTTCCATTGCCAAGCAGCTGCTGACTTATCTTCCCTCTAACAATGCCCAGGAGCCCCCGCATGACCTGAGCCAGCCGCTCGACATCGCCCCGCAGGAGGGCATGAACGACATCATCCCCGACAATAACAACACCCCGCTGGATGTGCAGAAGGTGATTGCCCGCCTGGTGGATGAAGGCAGCTTCATGGAAGTGCATGCCAACTTTGCCGGCAACGTGGTGGTGGGCTTCGGCCGTATCTGCGGTGTGGTGGTGGGTATCATTGCCAACCAGCCTGCTGTGAAGGCCGGTTGCCTGGATATCGACGCCTCCGACAAGGCTGCCCGCTTCATTCGCTGCTGCGATGCCTTCAACATTCCGCTGGTGAGCCTGGTGGACGTTCCCGGTTTCCTGCCCGGCAAGCAGCAGGAGCGCGGAGGCATCATCCGCCACGGTGCCAAGATGATTTATGCCTACTCCTCCGCCACGGTGCCCAAGGTAACCCTCATTATGCGCAAGGCATACGGCGGTGCCTATATCGCCATGTGCAGCAAGGGACTGGGGGCTGATGCCGTGTTTGCATGGCCCTGCGCTGAAATCGCCGTGATGGGCGCTGCCGGTGCTGTGCAGATTCTGTACGGCCGCGAGCTGAAGGCTATCGAGGACGATGCCGCCCGCGCCGCCCGTCAGAAGGAACTGGTGAGCGAGTACGAACAGGCTTTCTCCAACCCCTATGCTGCCGCAGCCTCCGACCAGGTGACCGATATCATCGACCCGAAGGAGTCCCGCGCCCGCATTGCGCTCACCCTGCGCACCCTGCTCAGCAAGCGCGAGCAGCACCCCGCCAAGAAACACGGCAACATGCCGTTGTAATTCCTTATTTCACAAACCCAAACAACAATGACAATAGCACAGACACTCGCTGCACTCGATATGGATGCCGTAGTCTACCAGATTACCGGCATGTGTGTGGTGGTTGCTTGTCTCGTGTTCCTGAGTATCATTCTGACTATCTCAGGAGCCGTTGCACAGCGTCTGGATGCTAAGCGCAAGGCTCAGGCCGAGGCTGCCAAGGCAGCCATGGCCCCGGCCCCGGCAGCTGCCCCCGTGGCAGTGGCCCCGGAGCTGGCACCTGCACAGGTGGCCGCCATTGCCGCTGGTATCTATGATGCTGCGCAGAGCAGCATAACACCGCAGGTCGTCGCCGCCATTGCCGCCGCCGTCAAGGTGACCATCGGCAATGAGGCTCGTATTCTGGACATCAAGCCGGTTGACACTGCCTACGGGCAGGGTGGCCGCGCTGCAGCCATGAACAACTCTCCCGTGCGTTGATTCAATACCACGCACACCCCTCCATAAAAAACAAACTTCAAACAAAAACAAATAGAAAATAAAAATATGAAACAGCTCCGTATTACTGTTGCCGGTCAGACCTTTGATGTAACCGTTGAAACCGTTGGTGGTTCCGCTCCCGTGGCCGCTGCTCCCGCTCCTGTTGCTGCTCCCGTGGTAGCTGCTCCCGTGGTGGCCGCTCCCGCTCCTGTTGCTGCTCCCGCTCCCGCCGCTGCTCCTGCCGGTTCCGGCACCCCCATCCCCAGCCCGCTGGCTGCCAAGGTGGTTTCTCTGGACGTGCAGCCCGGCGCCGCTGTGAAGGAAGGTGACCAGGTGATGACCGTGGAAGCCATGAAGATGAACACCGTGATCTACGCTCCGGCCAATGGTACCGTGACTTCCTTCGCTGTGAAGCCCGGCGACACCGTGACGGAGGGTCAGACCCTGGCCTACATTGGTTAATGGCGCGCCTGCAGGCTCTGCACCCCGCTGGTGCAGAGGTGGATAACAACGCATTTTTTCAGATATGCAAGAACTTTTCGATTCCTTCGCGAGCTTCATCTCCGGCATGGGCATCTATCAGATGACCTGGCAGATGTATGTGATGTGGGGTATTGTGGCAGTGCTGCTGTATCTGGGTGTGGCCAAGCAGTTTGAACCGCTGCTGCTGGTGCCGATTGCCTTCGGCGCCCTGATTGCCAACATTCCGGACAATGGCATGGTCATTACCCAGGCTCAGCGTGAGGTGGTGGCCATTGAAAAAGGCCAGTTAGTCAAGGAAACCATGAATGACGTGGGCTTCCTTTCCATTACTCTTGCGGAATACACCGATGAAGAGGCTAAGCAGAGCACTGAGGGCCTGGCTCCCGAGGTGGCTGCTGAGTACGACGCTGCCATGGCCGAGACCATGACGGTGAAGACCGTGGGTAAGGGTAAGTTGGAAGTGACGGGTCAGTCTGCCAAGAAGTACCTGGTAGTGAAGCCTGAGGGTGGTCTGTTCGACTGGCTCGGCCTTGGTATCAAGTGCGAGATTTTCCCCGCTCTTATCTTCATGGGCGTGGGTGCTCTTACGGACTTCGGTCCGCTTCTGGCATCTCCCAAGGCACTGCTGCTGGGTGCCGCTGCCCAGGGTGGTGTGGCTATGACCTTCCTTTGCGCCATCGGCCTTGGCTTTACCAAGGGTCAGGCTGCTGCCATCGGTATCATCGGTGGTGCTGACGGTCCAACCTCCATCTTCCTTGCCAGTAAGATGGCCCCCGAGCTGCTCGGTGCCATCGCCGTGGCTGCCTACACCTACATGGCACTGGTGCCGCTGATTCAGCCGCCGTTCATGAAGCTGTGCACCACCGAGGCTCAGCGTAAGATTAAGATGAAGAGCCTGCGTCAGGTATCCAAGGGCGAGAAGCTGTTCTTCTGCTTCGTGGTGACGCTGGTGACTATTCTGCTCTGCCCGGATGCAGCCCCGCTGCTGGGTATGCTGATGCTGGGTAACTTCCTGCGCGAATGCAAGGTGACCGAGCGTCTGGTGAGCTGCGCTCAGAACGAGCTCATGAACATCACCACCATCCTTCTGGGTGTATCTGTGGGCCTTACCATGCAGGGCGGTCGTTTCCTGCAGGCTGAAACCCTCATGATTATCATGCTGGGTGTGGTGGCCTTCGCCGTGGCTACCGTGTGTGGTCTGCTTTGCGCCCAGCTCATGAACCTGGTTCCCGGCTGGAGCAAGAACCCCATCAACCCGCTTATCGGCTCCGCCGGTGTGTCTGCCGTGCCGATGGCTGCCCGCGTGTCTCACAATGTGGGCCAGCAGGCCGACCGCAGCAACTTCCTGCTCATGCACGCCATGGGCCCGAATGTGGCTGGTGTGATTGGTACCGCTGTGATTGCCGGTTACTACATCACCACCCTGAGCGGTCATTAATAACTGCTTAAACTAAGCTTATAACAGGGCCTGCGGTTCATGAAGCCGCAGGCCCTGTTTCGTTTACCGCTTGACAGATAGGGATTTGCCCGTTACAATGGGTGCAGATGATTAGCCTGCGTAACATATCGGGAGTGTGTCTCCTGTGTGCTTTGCCGGTTGTGGCAGCCCCCGCGCCCAGTGCGGTGGAGGTTGCGCGCAGACTGGTGGAGGGCGCCCGTGAGGTGGAGCGCGTGCTGCGCACGGTGAGTGACCGCGAGACTGGCGTGGCGGCTGCTGCAGAGCTGCGCAAGCGTATGGAACAGCTGCGCAGCGAGGCTGAGCAGCTGGGGCGGCTCCCCATGGATAAGGCAGAGGATTTGCGCGTACTGGAGCAGCTCATGCGCGATTTGACGCACGTTACCCAGGGATATATGCCGGTGGTTCAGCGGCTTGTTGAGGTCAATGCCTATGGCGCGGAGGAGCTGATTTCGCTTTTCACCTTTTACAAGATGAGTGCGGCAGGAGGTAATGCCGCAGGGGAGACTCCGCTGGTTCGTGCCTACACGGGCTGGTGTGAAGCAATAGATGATATGCTGTATCTGCTGCGCCGTGCTCAGGATGCCACTACAGCTGCGTCCATTGTGGCCGATTTATCTGCCGTGGTGGGCAGGGTAGAACGCCTGGCGGAACAGACGGAAGGCTTGCAGCAGGGCTTGTCGCCGCAGCAGCTGGAATCCGAACGCGTGCCTATGGCCCGTTTCCAGTCGCTCCGGGCAGAAGTGCGCGCGGAGCTGCGCCGCCTGCAATCTGCCCAGTCCTATGGTGTATCCGGCCTGCAGGAATTGCTGGCGCGCTGTAGCCGGGCTTGCCGCTGCTGATATCAATTCAAAACAGCTGCCCTCCAAATGTTAATTTGCAGGGGGGGAAGGGGTGTTCAGAGCAGCCCGTATTGGAGGATGAGTGCCGCCTCTGATTCAATGACGGCGGTCTCCTGGCGTATGAGCTCCTGCTGCATGGAGCGCAGGGTGCTTTCGTTTTCCAGGAATTCGGCAGCGTTGCTGGCAGGTGCTGTGCGGAGGTGCTCTATGCGTTTATTCATAAAGCCGCGCCAGGCATAGTATTCATCCAGACTTGTACGCAGGGTGAGGAGCTTCTGCTTGAGGTCAATGAGCTTGGCGGTGGTTTCCCGCTGCCGCAGGGTATAATTCTCCTTGCTGTTGCGGTAGGAATACCAGGTGTGCAGTTTGGTGTCCAGCGAGTAATAGCCGCTCATATTGAGCTTCGTATCATCCTTATCCAGGAAGGTGCCGGAATAGGTGCCACCAGTGGAGGAGAAGAGGGAGGGGCTGTAGAGATTGAGGTTAATGGAGGGCAGGTAGCTAAGTGCAACGCTGTATTGCTGCATGCGCGCCTGCTCCAGCTCCATGGCAAACTTGCAGACCACGAGTTCATCCAGCTTGCCGGTGCGTGGGCGGTAGTCTGACCAGCGGAACTGCGGGACGGATGACGGCAGAATCTGCCAGCGGGCAGAGAAGTCGCCAAGCAGGGTTGCCTGCTCCATCCACTGGGCGGCAAGGTCATCCTTCTTCCTGGGCAGGTAATCGGGCTTTGTGTCGGGTGACTGCTTATCCAGTTCTGCCTGTTGCTTGCTGAGTTGCTGTTTGCGCTGCAGGGAATAGAGGGAGGAAATCAGTTCTCGCTCCTTGCCTTTGAGCGCCATGTGGGCCGCGTAGGTGCTGGCTTTGGTGGCATATACCCGGTAGGGTATCTGGGAGAGTGAGGGCAGGTAGAAGGTGATGTTGACGCTGTTGGCAAAGTCGTTGCTGTTCACCTGCTTTGTCAGGTCGCCTAAGGAGCGGGTGAAATAGCTGTAGAGCGAAACGCCGGGGATGAGGTCTGTGTAGACGCCCATCTCGTCCCGCTCTGCCTTTTCAATGGTGTTCTGAACCTGGATGTAGGCGATGTTGTTGCGCTTCATCATGGCTACCGCCTGGTTCCATGAAATGGTGCGTATGGGTAGCTGCTCCCAGGTCTTGACATCAGCGTATTTCTGATTGATATCAGAGGAAACCGAGTCGAGACGTTCCTGGAGACTGCAGCTTTGCAGACTTAACAGACAGACGGGCAACAGCAATGTGGAAAGCCTCATACAGAGTTATGCTAACACAAGGAATATGGAATGACAAGCAGGAATCATGCCCTGGTATTACGATGAATGAAAATGGCCACAGCGGCGCTGCACACGGCCAGGGCTGCGCATTGGTATTGCGGGGAAATGCCGGCGGTTTTCATGCCTGCCTGCACGCCGACAGCCAGCATGCCGAGGAAACAATCCACCAGGTTGCCGGCGGCAATCACATCGCCACGCTTGTCGTTGTCTGCGCGGTCCTGCAGCAGGGCGTTCAGGGGAACCAGGTAGCCGGCGGCGGTGAATCCGGTGAAGGTGAGGGCCGCAAAGAACAGTGGTGTGCCATAGGGCAGCAGGGCCAGGGCAATGCAGCCCAGGGTCATGCCCAGCCCGCCGGCGCTGGCCACCCAGGTGCGTATCTTTCTGGCGCAGATGATGGAGGCGCAGAGCCCGCCGCTGATGGAACCACCGCTCAGCCAGGCAAAGAGCAGGGCCGAGTCTTTCTGCTGCCCCAGCACCTGCAGGAAATCCGCCTTGCTGGCAACCGGGTGTGCCTCTGCTGCCATCTGCAGCACGATAAGCATCATGACGCTGGCCAGAAACCAGAAATAACCGATGCCGATTTCGCTGTTACGCAGCACCCTGTTGCTCCAGAGCATGCGCAGCTGGGTGAAATGGCACCAGAGCAGGTTGCACTGGAAGGGCCTGGTGCTCTGTGCCGGGTAACGGGGGATGAATAGGCTCATCACAAATACCAGCATGGCTCCCACCGTGCAGCAGGCGCAGGGAAGGGCGGCTGCCTGCCAGCCGGAGTCCGGCCCCCAGAGCTTCAGCAGGGTGTAGATGAGGTAAAGCGCGCCAATCTGCCCCACCAGCAGGGCCAGCATGGTGGAAATCTCCATCACACCGCTGGCAAAGCCTATGTTCTCAGACCCCACAATGTCCTTTACCAGTCCCTTTTTGGCGGGGCTGAAGAACATGGCCTGCACGCAGAAGATGCCGAAGCTGGTGATGGCCAGGGGGAGATTCTGCAGCCAGAGCCCGGCGGTCATTCCCACCAGCACAAGCACCTGCAGCAGCACCATGGCCTGCAGAAGCCGGGTCTTGCACCAGCGGTCTGCAATCCAGCCGCCAAGCGGTGAAAAAAGAATGAAGGGCAGCACAATGAGCACTGAAAGCGAGTACTGCAGCTCCATGGCCATCCATATGCCCAGACCAATGAGCAGGAATTGCACCCCTTTTTCATTCAGGGCGTTCATAGACTGAATCACCGTGAGACTCCAGAAGGAACCCCACGGTGTTTTTGCGGATTTGCTTTCAGTGGGCTGCATGGTTGCATTATACTACCAGGCAGCCCTGCTGTAAAAGATAAAAAACAATTATTGCGGCATTGCCGGTGCCACAGGCATCTTCCACTGGTTGTCCTCAATGAAGAGCAGGGCATTCTTATGCTGCTGGGCTGCAGCTTTGAATACCCATTGCCTGGCTTCCTCAGTGTTCTGCGGCACACCGAGGCCGTGGTAATAGCAGCGGCCCATGTTGTACTGGGCATTGGCATTGCCGAGCAGTGCTGCGCGGTGGAAGCAGGCTGCGGCCAGGGCGTCGTCCTTGGTTGTTCCTTCGCCGTTGCGGTAGCAGAGCCCCAGATTATTCAGGGCAGAGGGGTTGCCGGTCTCGGCAGCGCGGCTGTACCAGTAAAAGGCCTTCTGGAGGTCTTTCTCCACGCCGGAACCGGAGATATAGCAGGTGCCCAGGTTGTCCTGTGCATTGGAGTTCCCGTTTTCGGCCGCCATGGAATACCAGCGCACGGCTTCCTCCATGTTCTGCTGAACCCCCTTGCCGAAATCGTAGCACTTTGCCAGCTGAAGCTGGGCCTGCGTGTTGCCCTGGATGGCTGCAGAGTGGAAGATTTCGGCTGCTTCGGCCTCACGCCCGGAGTTGAACAGGAAGGTGGCATGCGCCATCTGTTCATCTATCTGGGTGCAGGCTGCCAGGAAAATGGCCATCGTGGCCAGAAGACTCTTTTTCATAGTAAGTTATTATTCGCGAGTAAGAAGATAACGCTCAGCATCCATGGCGGCGCGGCAACCCATGCCGGCGGCAGAGATGGCCTGGCGGTAGGTGGGGTCGGCCACATCACCTGCGGCAAAGAGACCGGGCGTCCTGGTAGCGGTGCCGGCTCCTGCGGTAACGATGAAGCCCGCTTCATCACGCTCTACCAGGTCGCCTGCAAAGTTGCTGACAGGTGTGTGGCCGATAGCCATGAACACGCATTTCACCTCCAGCTCGCACTGGGAGCCATCGGTGGTGTTCTGCAGGGTGATGCTGCTCATCTCGCCCTTGTCATCGGTGTGGTAGGCAGCGATGGTGCTGTTCCACACCGGTTCAATCTTCGGGTTGGCGAGCGTTCGCTGCTGCATGGCCTTGCTGGCGCGCAGCTGGTCGCGGCGGTGAATCAGGTATACCTTGCTGGCAAAGCGGGTCAGGAAATTGGCTTCCTCGCAGGCGCTGTCGCCACCGCCTACCACGCACACGGGTACATCGCGGTAGAACGCGCCATCGCAGGTGGCGCAGGCGGTCAGACCGTGGCCGATGAGTTCGCTCTCACCTTCGATGCCCAGGTAGCGGGCTCTGGCACCCGTGGCAATGATGACGGCCTCTGCCTTGTAGGCGCCGCCGGAGGTGGTGACGGTGAAGAGCCCGGTGCAGGCCTCCTGGGAGATGGAGAGCACCTCCTCATACGCAAAGCGGGCGCCGTGTTTTTCTGCCTGCTGGCTCATGTTGAACATAAGCTCCGGGCCCATGATGCCCTCCGGGAACCCCGGGAAGTTTTCCACCTCGGTGGTGGTGGTGAGCTGGCCGCCAATCTGGCTGCCGGTGAAGACAAGCGGGTGTAAATCTGCGCGTGCGGCATAGATGGCCGCGGTGTAGCCGGCAGGGCCGGTGCCGATGATAATCAGTTTTTCGTCCATTTGCTGCTATTGTAGCACGTTTTGGAAATGGCGCAAGATGATAATGCGTCAAAAATATAACAAGGAATCCGCATGGCAGCATTCGGGCTTGCTTCCCCGGGCTGAATATGTGATACTGTGCCACCTGCATGAAACTGTTACGACGCAATCTGAGCCTGATGCTGGCGGTGAGATACCTCAATCCGCTGCGTACCATGTTTTCAGTTATCACCTTCATCTGCCTGGGCGGCGTGGCCCTGGGGGTGATGGTGCTCATTGTGGTGCTTTCCGTTATGGAAGGCCTGCAGCGCGAGATGGAAAGCCGCGTGCTGGCCTTTGCCCCGCATTATGTGGTGGCCCAGACGGATGGTCTGCAGCGAGTCAGCATTACGGATGACCTGGTGGACTGGAATGAACTCTCGGACAAGATACGGACGCTTCCGGAGGTGGTGAGTGTGTACCCCCAGCTGGAGGGTGATGCCTTTGCTCAGAGTGCAACCGGGCGCATGACGGTGCAGTTCACTGCCATTGAACCGCATAATGAGCAGCAGATTGCCCCGCTGCAGGAAATGCTCCGTGTCGGCACCTTTGATTTCGGTGAAGGCCTGGACCAGGAATGTGTGATTTCTGCCCCCACGGCCAATGCTCTGCACCTGCGCGTGGGCGACAGCCTGCACCTGACCCCGGTCGGGAGTCTGGATGAGGTGGCAGATATTTACGCCATGATTCAGAACCCGCTTCAGACCCATGAAAATAAGCCCTTCATGGAGGCTGTCGGGGCGCTTTTCGATGGTGCTGCGACCGGTGAGGGCGGAACCGTGGTGGATGATGCGCGCCTGGAGGTGGTTGTGAACCATATTCTGGCGTTCAAGGGCGATAAACTGCGCCAGAGTGAGAAAGAGGCCTGCTCCACCTTCTATAGCCTGGCTCAGACTCACCGCAACGGCGTTCCGTTTACCAATGAGCAGGTGCAGGCCTGGCAGGAATGCGCCGCGACTCTGGCCGGGCTCGACCGCGATAAGGAGGACGGCAAGGCGGTGAAGAGCATCAACGAGATGGTGATGCCCATGGATTTGCGCGTGGTGGGTGTGTACCAGACCCCGGAGAATATGCCGGGACCGAATGTTTACGTGCCCCTGCAGATTGCGCAGGATGTGCTGGGCCTTTCGGCTGGCGGCACCAGCCAGGTGCAGGGTATCTGCGTGCGCGTGCGCGATGCCAATAACCCCGGCTCCACGGAGGCTGATATCCAGAGCCTGCTGCCGCAGGTGCAGGCCCCGGAGAGTCTGTATCCCACCGGGCTGGATTGGTACATTGCCCCCTGGACCCGCAGCTTTGAGCAGTGGTATAAGCTCATTGCCAATGAACGCGTGATGATGAGCTTCGTGCTTTCCATTATCTCGCTGATTGCCAGTTTCTGCATTATGGCGGTCATGTTCACCATGTCCATGCAGCGCCGTCGTGAGATTGCTGTTCTTCAGGCTCTGGGGGCCACGCCCGGCAAGATTATGGGTATCTTTGCCTGGCAGGGCATTATCATTGGTACGGTTGGTGCCATTTCCGGTGTGATTCTGGCGCTGCTGGTGCTCTATTACCGCCTGGAGATTCAGGCGGCACTTGCCAGCATCGGCATGGATCCGTTCCCCATGCAGGCGCATGGCATTACGCTGCCGGCTGTGTATGACCCTGCCACTTTTGCGGCTCAGGCATTCCAGGCTTTTGTCATGGTGACTATCGCCGCTATTATTCCGGCATTCATCGTGTCGCGTCAGGATCCCGCCAAGGCATTGCGTTCCAACTAAGCTTTTTTCATGGATATCTACTGGATAGCAGATAAGAAGAAATGCGGCCCCGTTACGGTGCCGGACATCATTTCCCGTGTGCAGATGGGTGAGCTCAGCCCGGATACCAAAGGCTGGCACGCTGGCTGCGAACAGTGGATGCCGCTGCGTGAGCTGCCGGCGCTGGTTGATTTTCTGGCCGAAAAAAACGCCGAGGCTGAGCAGGAGCCGCCGCATTCTCCTGAGGCGCCTGTTGCCTCTGAGACTGAGCGCCCCGCAGGCCTGCCGGAAAATGCGGTGCGGGTGTATTTGCCTTCTCCTGCTTCCCGGCTTCTCGCCCGGCTTGTGGATATGTCGCTCTACACGGCGGTGTTCTACACCGCGACTTATCTGCGCCAGATTTCGTTTGACCCCGCCTTGTTGCCCTCCAATCCGCTGGTCTGGCTGGGCTTTGTGGTGCTGGAGGCGCTGCTGGTTTATTTTCTGGGGGGTACTCCTGGTAAATTCCTGCTGGGAATCCAGGTGCGCCGGGTGGGGGAGGAACCTATGACTCTCGGCTCTTCTCTTTCCCGCGCGCTCATGGTGTTTATCGGCGGTATGGGCATGATGGTGTCTATTCTGCCCCTGTTCATGATGGGCTTTTCCTGGTGGCAGCTCCGCACCCGCGGCATGACAATGTGGGACGCCCGCTGCCGCACGCTTCCTATCATGTTCAAGCCCATGATGGTGCTTCGCCAGTTCACGGCGGTGTTCATCATCATCATTACCTTCAATATCACAATAACCTGCATGGAACCCTGGCTGGAACCCATGGTGCAGCAGGTGGAGCAGCAGTCCCCGGAAATGGGGCAGATGCTGCGCAGCATGATGCCCCCGGCAAAAAAAGAATAAAATTGCCGTCTCTGTCCGTTGTTGAACAATTGCCTTGTTGACAAAGGCATGTAGTTCTGTATAATGGATATATGGCAACGATTCGCACATACGGGGCTGAGGCGCGCCCCTCCCAGCCGTCTTTCTACATCCCCAACCGAGTGGATGAAACATCACTTCCCGCTATTGTTAAGGAGATGGGAGGTGCTGATAATGTGGCCTTTATGGTGGAGGAAGTTCTTATTCCTTCCTCCAGGGTGATGAAGTACATCAGCGGAACGGGCTGCCAGGTTCTTTCTTTCAATTTCCGCAAGAGCAACAGCCGCGAGCTTCGCGAAAAGCTCATGGAGCTCATGCAGATGGGACTGGATGTCATCTTTGTGCCCGGCCGCCCGAACAGCATTATCGGCACCATCTCGGATGTCCCCATGCCGTTCATGATGCAGCTGGGCGCTCTGCATATTGCCCCGGTGCCGGTGTTTGTGGGCAGTTTCCGCAATGATATCTGGCGTGCTTTCACCTCCGGCCAGGATTATGACTGGCTGACGATTGATTTCCTGCCCAAGCTGCAGTCCGGTCCGCAGACGGGTGAACGCCTGCTGGAGGTCTGGCTGGAGGCCTGCTACAAGCGCTATGATGAGAGCCCGGCCTTCGAAAAATCCCTTGCCCGTGTGCTGGTGGAGGGTATGCGAAAGAACTCCAAGGTGGAGCTCATTGACGGCCTGGATGGCTCTGCGCTGCCCTATGGCATGATGCTGGGTGTGGCCATGGCTCTTTCCCGCTGGCTGAAGAAGAATGTGCAGGAAGAGCGCCTGGGTATCATTCTGCCCCCCGGCAAGGGCGGTGTCATTGCCAACATTGCCTGTTTCCTGGCTGGTATTGTGCCGGTGAATATCAATTACACCTCCTCCGAAGGTGCTTTCGAGAGTATTGTGCGCCAGAGCGGGCTCAAGCATTTTGTGACGGCCCGCGCCTTCATGAGCAAGCTGCCGCAGTTCCCCTGGCCTAAGGGTGAGGCTATCATTCACCTGGATAAGACCCTCAAGGGCCTTGGTAAGGCAACGATTGCCAGCTGGGTGGCCTTTGCCAAGTTTGCGCCCATGCCGCTGGTAGCCAGGACCTTTGAGCTGGATAAGCGCTGCAAGGGCGATGAAGCCGCCCTGCTGTTCACCTCCGGCTCCTCTGGTGAGCCCAAGGGCGTGCCGATTACGCACAAGATGATTCTTTCCAACACCGCTCAGCTGCTCAGCAAGGTGTGGATTCCGGAGGGAAGTCCGATTCTGTGCAGCCTGCCCATCTTCCACAGCCTTGGCCTGGCATTCACCACCATCATGCCGCTGATTTATGGTTTCGGCATGGTGACCTATCCCTCCCCGCTGGATGCCAAGAACCTCAACGACCTGATTGAGAAATACAAGTGCTCTGTGGTGATTTCAACGCCCACTTTTGCCCGCAGCATGCTGCGCCGCGCCAAGAAGGATACCTACGCCAGCGTGAAGTACTTTGTGGTGGGTGCAGAGAAGCTGCAGCAGGCCTTGTTTGATGAATTTCTGGAGAAGTGCGGCGTGCAGCTGCTGGAGGGCTACGGCCTCACGGAAACGACTCCGCTCTGCGGCGTGAACCTGGATAAGGTGGGCCCCACGGCGGAGCAGCCCTACTATGTGCCCGGCGTGAAGGTGGGCACTATCGGCCAGCTGGTGCCCGGCCTTGCCGTGCGCATTACTGACCCGGATGACGACAACGTGCAGCTGCCCATTTCGGAGCAGGGTATGATCTGGTTCAAGGGCCCGAACGTGTTCGGTGGCTATATTGGCCGCGATGACCTGAATGCCGAGATTCTGCGCGATGGCTGGTTCAAGACCGGTGACCTGGGCCATGTGGACCTGAACGGTTTCCTGACGCTGGGTGGCCGCCGCTCTCGTTTCTCCAAGGTGGGTGGCGAGATGGTGCCGCACGAGGTGGTGGAGAACGCCATCGAGGCCTATGTGGAGCTGCCGGAGGGCTTTACCGGCCGCGCCGTGGCTGTGATGGGTGTGCCGGATGCCGCCAAGGGCGAGGCCCTGGTGCTGCTCTCGGCTGTGCACCAGTCTCAGCTGAATCAGGCGCTGGAGGGTATCAAGAACCACCTGGTGGCTCAGGGCCTGCCGCGCCTGTGGTGCCCGCGTGAAATCATTCCCGTGGAAGCCATTCCGGCCCTGCCCACGGGTAAGATGGACCTGAAGGGATGCCAGATTCTGGCATATGAGGCTCTGAACATCCCGCACTGATTCTATGGCAAATGAGAAAGTGAACAGGCCGGTGAATGTGCGCCGGCCTGAGGTGATGGAGCAGGTGGCTAAAGACCTGGCCCGCTTCCACAGCCCCCTTGTGGACTGTATCCGCGAGCAGGGGAATGAGCTGGAGCTGCCCGGTATGCGCCTTTTCCTGGCGGATTCCTTCGGCTTCTGCGATGGTGTGAAACGCGCTATTGAAATTGCCTATGCCGCCTGCCGCCTGTTCAAGGACCGCCGTATCTGGCTCATTGGCGAGATTATCCACAACCCGGAGGTGAATGCCCAGCTGGATGCATTCGGCCTGCTGCATCTGCCGTGGAAGATGGATGACCCGGCATACGATGAGCTTACCCCCGAGGATGTGGTGATTATGCCCGCTTTCGGCGTATCGGTGGAGATGCGCCGCCTGCTGGATTCCAAGGGCGTGACGCTGGTGGACAGCACCTGCGGCAATGTTATCAAGGTGTGGCAGCGAGTACGCGCCTATGCCGCTGCCGGTGTTACCAGCATTATTCACGGCAAGGCCCGGCACGAGGAGAGCATGGCAACGGCCTCCCAGTCGCAAGGAACAGACGGGAAGGGGATCTTCCTGGTGGTATTCGATGCCGATGATGCCCGCCTGGTGGCAGAATACATCAATGGCCGTGGTGACAGGGAGAGCTTCCTGCAGCATTTCAAGGGTAGTTATTCCTGCGGTTTTGACCCGGATGCACACCTGGCAGAAATAGGCCTGGCTAACCAGACCACCATGCTGAAATCCGAGACGGCAGAGATTCAGGACATGCTGCGTGCTGCCGTTGTGGAGCGCGATGGCAGCGATGCCCGCTTCCACATGTTCGATACCATCTGCGGCGCCACGCAGGACCGCCAGAACGCCCTTTTCAGCCTGCTGGAAAAGCCGCTGGATGCCATGTTCATCATCGGCGGGTACAACAGCTCCAACACCACGCACCTCGCGCATATCGCCGCTACTAAAGTGCCCACCTTTTTCGTCTCTGCGGCAGATTGCCTGCTGAGCCGTGAGAGCATCCGCTGCTTTGACCTGGCCCTGAAGAAGGAAGTGGAGCGCCCGCTGCCGGCATCGCTTTCTCATCCGGAGCGCGAGCTGCAGGTCGGCGTGACCGCCGGCGCCTCCTGCCCGGCAAATGTGATAGAGGACGTCATCTGCCGCATTGCGGAGCTCTGCGGTTGCTCAGAAATCTGATAGCCTCTCAAACAAGCTTAACAAAAAACACCTGAGCTTTCTCAGGTGTTTTAGAAATCAATCGGAGCACGGGACTTCAGTCCCGAAAACTCAAGCGATGAGGGACTAAAGTCCCTCGCTCCGACAAAAACAGCTGCCCGCCAAACTCCCATCTGGCGCAGCATTCATTGGGGCACGTATGAGAAAAAAAAAGGGGCAGGTGCTCGAATGGTTTTGTTTTTGTCTGTGTGCCGGGAGTCATGCTATCTCGCATCCACGCGGGCAGTGTCCATCTCTCTACCATATTTTCCTTCTCAGTGCAAGAAAAACCGCTGTCCTGATGCAGGACAGCGGCTGAAATTTTGCTTTGCAGGGGAACTTAGAACTGAATCTTGTAACCCGCAGTGGCGTTGAAGTTCGTGTAGTCGCTTCTCAGCTCCACGGCACCATCGGTGAAGATGCTGCCGGGGCCCACCGGCACGGCGATACCTGCGCCCAGCTCCAGACCCAGAGCACCGCGCTCGGCGCTCTCGATATTGGCGCGGGTGGTGTAATCCTGGAAGCCTACGGATGCTTCGGACTGCGTATCGCCAAGGTCGTACTTGACCAGTGCGCGGGCATCAAAGGCGCAGGCGCGGTTCAGCGTCTGCTGGCCCACGGTGGCGGCATAGCGGGCACCAAGGGCCACCGTCACGGTGTCGAGCTCCTGCTCGCCCACGCTCAGCGCGGCATCGGAGCCGGTTTCGCTGTAGGCATCCACAGAGGTGTGGCGGTAGGAGATGTTGAACACAGGGCTCAGCAGGCTGTTGTTGCCCAGCTGCATGCCGTGGCTCAGCTCGTACATAAGACCGAAAGTCGTGCCCTTCGTGTCGCCCTCGTGGGTGCAGCCCAAGGCGTAGCGCTTGAAATCAGCCTCCATGGCACCGGTGGAGCCAATGAAGCTGTGGCTCCAGCTGCCGCGCTGGTAGCGGGCAAAGGCGCTCAGGTAGGCCGTGCCCATATCGCCGTCGAGGGTGTCCGGGCCATCGCTCTTCAGGTCGCCATGCATGGCGGTGAGCGCCAGCCCCAGGGTGAGCTTGTCATTAACCTGCATACCGGCACCCAGCGTGCCGCCCCAGCTGCTCAGCGTGTAGCCGGCGGCAGAGCCGTCGTTATTCTGCTCGGCGTGGTTGCCTTCGGCATTCACCCAGGCGAAGAATCTGCCCGGCTGCTCCAGGCTGCCGCTCTTGTCATCCAGCACCACAGCATCCTGGCTGCAGCTGCCCGTGGTGGCGCGGTTGCGGATGGCGCTCAGCTGGCGTTCCATATCGCCGGCAAAAGCCTGACCCAGCACCGTGGTGGAGGCACCGGCCATGGCGGCGGCATCGCGGTCGTTCAGCTTACCGGCATCCATGGCTTCCACGATGGTTTCCAGAGCCCCACCCTCGGTGAGTTCGTCATCCATATAAACCTCCGGCAGCAGGGCTGCACCGGCGTGGCCATTGTGCGTGGTGGGGTTCACCTGCAGGGTCACAAAAGTCTTCATCGCAAGCGGAGACCACTTGAAGGACTCGCGGGCATTAACGACATACACGGCCATCACATAATAATTGGTATCCTCGTAGTATCCTTCACCCAGCCAGATTCTGTCGTTCTCCTCATCCACGGTCACCGATACCTTGACAAGCTTTTCCTCATCGTCATCAGAGTCTGTAATCCACATGGTGGTCAGCGTGCCTTCCTCGTCATACTCCACACCCCACAGGGTGATGGCGTGTCCGCCCTCCTCATCCTCAGCCAGACAAATGCCCAGGGAAATAGCAGAGCCATTCTCCAGGAACTCACCAAAATTGATTTCCGTTATGGATTCGCTGTACTGCTGCATATCCATCAGGAAATCAGAGAGGTGCTCCTGCGTAAGCCCGTACTGGTCGAAATAATAGCCATCGGCGTTGCCCAGAGTCACCGTCAGCAGCTCCTCGTTGCCCCATTCCTCGACCGTTGTGTAATAACGCTCCCAGGCAGCCTCATCCTCATGGTTTTCCGGGCAGTAGATACCGGAGACCCACCAGTTGATTGCAGAAAGGGACTCACCGCCTTCGTCCCAGACCTCATTGGCATCTATCATGGTCTGCCAGATATCGCCAAGCGGCTTCGGAGCCTCAGAGGTCAGCGTGCTGCCCACCTTGCTATCCTGCCACCAGGCAATGATATTGGCTGCGGAGGCCGCATAGCACATGTTGTCATCAGCATCGCCGTCGGAGTTATCAATCTTATTGGCATCGTACCAGCCTCCGGTCTCATTCACACCCTCCGTCCAGAAGGTGCCGGTATAAAGTGTTTCGTCTGCAGCGGCTGCACTCAGCGTGAGCCCCAGTGCTAATGAAAGAAAACGTGTAAGTTTCATGTTGATATAATACGGGTCGGGGGATTGTAGCTATTGTTTTTCAGTTGTGCAATTGTAATTGCGAATTACTGACGTAACATTTGTAAATGATTGCCGCTGCGCTCTGGAAAGCGCAGCGGCTTTTGAAGCAATCTTATTTTCTGCGGCGGCGGGCGGCCAGGGCTGCCAGGGCAAGCAGAGAAAGCGTGGCTGTGGTCGGCTCGGGAACAACCGGGGTTGCCAGGCCGGACATGCTGACCATGCCGTTCTGGAAATGCACCTTGGTGTCCTCACCAATCATGGAACCGGTGAAGAACTGATTAGCATTGAACTCGAGCAGGTCTGTTCCTGTATACTGCATGTCTGCGCCCAGGTCCAGCGTGTCCACGCCGGAGAACAGCACAACGCTGCTATCGTCCATCAGCATACCATCCAGAGTAAGCATCAGGTTAATCTTCTCCTCACCCTGTGTCAGAAGGGTCAGGCAACCGCCGGCCAGGTCGATGCTGGTTTTATCCATAACCAGTGCAGACCCGCCATTCAGCGTCAGTCTGTCGACATCGAGTATTGCGCTAACGGTAGTATTCAAAGCGCTGGCACCCACCTGTGCATCTGCAAGGGTGAACATGAGCTGAGTTCTGTAGTCCATGTCAGAGGGGCCTTCCACCTGCAGCGTAGTACCGCTATTCACGATGATGGTGCTTTCTCCCTGCTTCTTGTCAATAGAGGTACCCTTCACCGTGGCGTCCTTCACCAGCAGGGTGGCACCGGTATTTTCCTTCAGTGCAATGGTGTTCGTTTCCAATACAACACCATCCTCCAGGCGGAGACGACCGCCACCAACTGTCACAAAGCCATAAGCAGAGGAAGTACGAGAGGCCTGAATTTCCTCAGCCGTCACCTCTCTGCCAGCCAGCTCCTTGAGGTGCTTCTCCGTAAAGGCACCGGTGAAGATAATGTCGCCTGTCTGCGGCGTGCCTTCATACTCATCATTCAGATAAAGATGGAAATGGCCATTGATGCTATCACGGAACTCTATCTTATTGCCGGCTGCTGCGGATAATCTGGCAATTGGGGTCTCGTCCATGACTGTCGAAGAATTACCAAAAGCAATACTTCTCAACAGATAGCTTCCGTCGCTGTTCTTAATGGCATTTTTCTCGAAAAGAACATTCCCGTTGTTACGGATATGGAGCGCGAGTGAAGGATACTGAGTTGCTTCGAGATTGGAAGGCGCATTGTGTATGTAAATGGCGCCGGCTCCTGCACCGGCAATGTTATTGCGGAACGTAATCTCGCCGCCATTGTTTTCAATATGCACCCCATTGGTATAGTCACCATAAATAGCACCGCCAAAATGGGCTGCTTTATTATCACTGAAAGTGATAGAGCCTTTATTGCCAGATAAGGCAATGCTACCTTGATATCCCAGATCAATAGCACCGCCGTTTCTACCGGCTTCGTTACCGCTGAACAGGATATTGCCCTGGTTATCGGTAATATGCATGTTTGTCTCGGCACGGAACCCTAAACACCTGTTGAAAATGGCGCCACCGCTCATGGCTGCTTTGTTACCGGTAAACGCAATATCGCCCTGGGTGTTGCTTATAGACACGCCATAAGCATTAATGGCGCCACCGCCGGTACGAACAATTTCAGCATTTGCAGAAGCATTTACAACAGCAGTAGACGTATTACCGCTGAAAGTGATACTGCCATTACCATCCAATGACAGAGAGTTTGCTGCAAAAATGGCACCACCGCCAAATGTTTCGTCTTTGCCATTGGTACCTACAGTAGCAAAAGCGGCGGAGTTATTGCTGAAGGTAACATCACCATTGTTGTTGATGGAGATGTCTTTGCTGGAATAAACAGCACCACCGTGACCATCCGTTGCCTTATTGTTATCGAAGGTAAGGGAGGCATTGCCCGTCATTGAGATGGCGTTCGAAAGGGCGTTGATAGCAGCGCCATGGGAGGCGGAGGTATTATACGTGAAGGATACGCTGCCGTTATCCGTCAGCGACACGGTGCCTGCAGCCGCATAAATGGCGGCACCGCCACCTGTGAGAGCCTCATTCTTGTTGAAGGAGATGCTGGTCGTATTACCCGTCATCGATACATTGCCGCTTTCTGCGAAAATGGCACCGCCGCTCTGGGAAACATTCTTATCGAACAGGACGCTGGAGTTGCCATCCATGACAATGTTGCCGTGTTTGGCGTAAATGGCGCCGCCATTACCACCTGCGGTATTGTTGGTGAAGGAGACGCTGCCAGCCATGGCCTTCGTACCGCTTATCGTCACGCTGCCATCGGCATAAATGGCACCGCCCTGGTGGTTCAGAACGACTGTGTTCTTGTTGAACGCAACGCTGCCGTTGCCCTCCATCACCACATTACCACCCTGAATGGTCGTGCTGCCATCCTCATTCGTCTGGGTGCTTCCGGCGGCGTAAATAGCACCACCTGCAAACTGAGACTTGTTGGTGTCGAACAGAACGGAACCATTGCCGGAAATGGTTACATTTTCAGCCTTGTTGTAAATGGCGCCACCGCCGCGGGGTGTGGTTGCATTCTCATTGGTAAGGGTATGGTTCCGGAAGGTAACGCTGCTGTTACCTTCGATATTGACGCCCTTACCGGCAAAAATAGCGCAACCTGCATCGCGAGCATTGTTGTCTTCAAAAAGAATGCCGCCGGTATTGCCAATCAGAGACACGGTGCCATTTGCTGTGCTGATAGCACCACCGGTGTACGAAGCGCTATTATTGTCAAACGTGATGAGACCGGCGTTGCCCTGCAACAACACATTGCCATTAGCCGAGCTGACAGCGCTGCCTGAATTTGAGATAATGGAGATTGTACCAAGGTTGTTTACCAGCGATATATTGCCGTCAGCCGCATAAATAGCACCGCCCAGCCCATTAGAACTATTACCTTCAAAGAGGATATTCCCTGCCGTGCCACTGATGGTCACATTCTGTTTAGCATAAATAGCACCACCTTGTCTTTTTGCTGCGGTGTTATTCCGGAAGACGATGTTACCTATATTATCACTCAAGGTGACACTGGAGGTCGTAGCACAGATTGCTGCACCGGCACCGTACTCTGAATAGTTTGAATTGTACCCAGTGGTCTCGTTCCCGTAGAACTGGATATTTCCATTCTTTGAGAGGACTACAGCCCCGGCACGAATGCCACCGCACGTGCCACTTGCGTTATATTGGAAAATAACATCGTTGGTGTCAGCGTTACCATCTGTTACGTTGGTAATGGTAAGTGTATGATTCGCTGTAATAGCACCGCCTGTCATCTGGGTGCGGTCTATGTTGGTTATGTAGATCTCTGCCTTGTAGACATCCTCAGCAATATGGCTGAAGCTCAGTTGGCTGAAGGTATCGAAAGTCACGTCACCGGCGATGAAACCTACAGCATGAGTGGCACCTTTGAAGAAGTTGAGCGATACAGGGTCGGCATCGGGAGCAGAGGTGAAGAAAAGCCCCTGGGTCTCATGAACAAAACCATTACTGGTGGTCCATCTTTCACAGCTGATATCTTCCGTGATGTAATAAGCCGATTTGTTGGCCCAGTTGTCGCGAGTGATTGTTGCTAAGTCGTCAGGAGTAGCAATGTTATGGGGTTCACCATATCCGGAAGGGATGGTGACTTCTGCAAAAGAAGGGGCGGACACTACGGCTGCCAGTACGGCTGCGGCCAGAAGACGGGGAAGGTGTAATTTCATAATGAGGGAAATGGCGGCAAATCCTACCATAATAGGGGGGGTAGGCAAGGCCAATGTGTTATATTGACGAAAAAAAAGCCCGCAGCCATGGAAAAAAGGGCAGGGGAGGAAGGGAATTGCGGGGTTGTTATCCTTATCAGTTATATTTTCGGGGCAGAAGTCCCGTGTTCCGACAGAATGGAGCCTTCGTTGCATTGGTTTCATCCGGTTGATTAAGCTTTCTCGGTGCTTTAATCAGGTGGGGGAAAATGGGGCGCATGTCAAATGTCGCACGGTGCCATCGATTGGTTGCCTAAACTGTTGAAAAAGAAAGAGCGGCAGTTGAGAAAACTGCCGCCCTTCTGAGCTACCGGCTGTGGGACTCGAACCCACACTCTTTTGGGAACTCGATTTTGAGTCGAGCGCGTCTACCATTCCGCCAAGCCGGCGTGGGAGTGGTGATGTGCGATGATTAAAACGCGAAAATGGTGCAGAGTCAAGAGAAAATCAAAAATATGGCAGAGAATGGGGCGAAAGGACATGGAAATTGAGAGGGTAGCAGATTTTGTGCTCGCATCTTCTGGAAAAATAGATATAATAGCGGCAGCAAGGTATCACCGTAACACAGTGCGGTGCCGAGCATTTTTCCAACATAACATAATCCAATATTATGCAGTACACACACGAAGTCGAACAGATGTGTTGCGTCAAGAAGGGCTGCAATCACGGCCCCGCCCCCATCCCCCAGGAGGGTGCCTGGACGCAATCCACCAAGATTGAGGACATTTCCGGCCTTACCCACGGTGTGGGTTGGTGCGCTCCTCAGCAGGGTGCTTGCAAGCTGACCCTGAATGTGAAGCAGGGTGTTATTCAGGAAGCTCTGGTAGAAACCATCGGCTGCTCCGGCATGACCCACTCCGCCGCTATGGCTTCTGAGATTCTTCCCGGCAAGACCGTGCTCGAGGCTCTGAACACCGACCTCGTGTGCGACGCCATCAACACCGCTATGCGCGAGCTCTTCCTGCAGATCGTGTACGGCCGCACCCAGAGCGCTTACTCTGAGGGTGGTCTGCCCATCGGCGCTGGTCTGGAAGACCTGGGCAAGGGTCTGCGTTCCCAGACGGGTACGCTGTACGGCACGCTGGCCAAGGGTGCCCGCTACCTGGAGCTGGCTGAAGGCTACATCACCAAGCTTGCTCTGGACGCTGACGGCGAAATCACCGGTTACCAGTACGTGAAGATGGGCCCGATGATGGAAGACATCAAGAAGGGCATGGACGCCAACGAGGCCATCAAGAAGCACACCGGCTCCTACGGCCGCTTTGCTGATGCCGCCAAGTACATCGACCCCCGTCACGAGTAAAGAACCCCTAAATATAGAACAAGATTATGCCTCTTTTTGAATCTTATTCCCGTCGTATCGACCAGATCCTTCCGGTTCTTGCTCAGTACGGTATCAACTCCTGCGAGGAAGCCGAGAAGGTTTGCCTTGAAAAGGGTATCGACGTGCGCGAAATCGTGCGCGGCATTCAGAACATTGCCTTCGAGAACGCTGGCTGGGCCTATGTGGTAGGCGCTGCTATCGCCATCAAGAAGGGCTGCACCAAGGCTGCTGACGCTGCCGAGGCTATCGGCGAAGGTCTGCAGGCTTTCTGCATTCCCGGTTCTGTGGCCGACGACCGCAAGGTGGGTCTGGGTCACGGTAACCTGGCCGCCATGCTTCTGCGCGAGGAGACCGAGTGCTTCTGCTTCCTGGCTGGTCACGAGTCTTTCGCCGCTGCTGAAGGCGCTATCGGTATCGCCCGCTCCGCCAACAAGGTGCGTCAGAAGCCGCTTCGCGTTATCCTGAACGGCCTTGGCAAGGACGCCGCCTACATCATCTCCCGTATCAACGGCTTCACCTACTGCCAGACCAAGTTCGACTACGCCACCGGTAAGGTGGAAGTGGTGAGCAAGAAGGCTTTCTCCGACGGTGAGCGCTCCAAGGTGAACTGCTACGGCGCTGACGACGTGCGCGAAGGTGTGGCTATCATGTGGCTGGAAGGTGTGGACGTTTCCATCACCGGTAACTCCACCAACCCCACCCGCTTCCAGCACCCGGTTGCCGGCACCTACAAGAAGGAATGCACGCTGGCTGGCAAGAAGTACTTCTCCGTGGCCTCCGGTGGTGGCACGGGCCGTACCCTGCACCCGGACAACATGGCTGCCGGTCCCGCTTCTTACGGCATGACCGACACCCTGGGCCGCATGCACAGCGATGCTCAGTTCGCTGGTTCCTCCTCTGTGCCCGCCCACGTGGAAATGATGGGCCTTATCGGCATGGGCAACAACCCCATGGTGGGTGCTACGGTTTCCGTGGCCGTTGCCATCGAGGAAGCCATGAACAAGTAAACCCACGGTTTACCAAGCGAAAGCTTAAAGAAACACCCCGCCTGCTCAGCAGTGCGGGGTGTTTCTATGTTTGAATGAGTCAGGTACGGGACAAGCGACAGAGCCATTCAGTGGAGGCTTTCGTGCTGGGCCGTCCAGGGTGGGCGTATCGAAGAGAGAAATCCGCCCTGCGGGCGTATGAAGCGTTGCGTACGCTGCCATGAATGACCACCCTTGCGGGCGGTATGAAAGCGGCACGATGTGCCGCATATTCAGATTTGTGAATCTGCCGATGTGTTGACTTCGGCCTCCTCTCGCGACAGAGGCTTATGCTTTCCATGCGGAACGGTGTACCCCCCGGTTGAATAATATTGTTCGTTTCCTCATAGGGGTCTAGACTCTCCGTTGATTCAGGAACTACCGGTTGAAATCAGGCCTATGGCATCCTGGTCAATAAAGATTAGAATATGAACAATAATCATATAGAAAAAGCTTCCTCCGGCCGCGCCGGGGAAGATGCCCAGGGTAACTCCTGCGTGCAGACCGTGCAGCCCGCCGTTGAACTCAACGTATGCGCTGCTTCACCCGAACCCGCAGTAGCTCTCGCTTCTGCCAACCTTAACTCCGGCACCGATTGTGCCACACCCCCTGATACGACTATGAATATCGACACCAATACCCATGCTGTTGCCCCTGCTTCTGAGGGCGCGTCTTTTGACCCCATTCTGTTGTCTTCCGGTAAGCCTGAAGATGCCATGGGGGTAGGGCCTGTAACTCGCAGGATCGGCGGAAAAGCCTTTTCTATCACCAAGGCTAATGCTAGAATTCGCGTCAAAGTGACCGTTGATGACAGCGGCACCTTGATTCTTCGTCACCAGGAATCCCAGCAGGAGTTTGCCTTTAATGCATCTCTTCCTGATGGCGCATGGCCGCAGCTTAATAATCCCGATTACTGGCAGACTGATGTAGAACGCGATGTTCCTAAAGGTCACTATACTGTGACCGGCTCTGTTACCAATACCGGCACGGCTCATTCTCAGAATCGCATCATGATGCGCTATGAAGTTTACCTCGTTGCGGGTGAGGATGCCATTGACCCGATTCCTCCTGATGAACCGGAAGAGGAAACCATGATTTGCTGCGCATGCGGCGGTTGTGAGGAAAAAGATGGTAATGGTAACGTGATTGCTACCATCGACCTCCCCGGCGAGTCTTTCATGGACCAGTGTTTCCTTAAGTCCCAGTTCGAGGAAATGCAGCAGCAGACTGCTTCTGTAAGCGCGGGGGATGAAGAAGCAACCACCGTT
>JAFYWX010000058.1 GCA_017546445.1 Akkermansia sp.
GCGAGCGGAACATTGAGCCCGTAAGGGCGCCAGCTGGTAGCCCAGGGTGCAGCCGCGTCAGCGGCGGAACCCTGGGTTGACTAAGCAAACAAAACGAACCCCGAACGAAGTGAGCGGGTGGCAGAAATCGCGGCTAATATACTCAGCCACAGCCTTCCGTCTCCGGGTTGACACCCTTCCGTCTACGCTGAAGCTTCGCCGAGACAAGTCGCCGTGACAGGCTGCCACCCACTCCGCTACGCTCCGGGGTTCTGATTCATATTTACTCGTTACCCAGCGTTCCGCCGCTTACGCGGCTGCACGCTGGGCTACTGGCTGACACCCGCTGACGCGGGTTCTAAATTCCGCTCGCTCCCGCTCGCCATCATCCCTACAAATTGCCATTCTGCAGTTTACTCAGTGGCGAAACCATAAATAGAAAGCCCGCTGCTCCGGGAAAAGCGGTGCAGCGGGCGCATAAAAGAACCACCGGGGCGTTTATGCTTCATCCTTCTCCGGGGCGAGCCAGCGCATAAAGAGGCGGCTGGTGGCCGGAATGACAAGCAGGTTCAGGATGGTGGCAGACACCAGACCACCGAACTGCACAATGGCCAGCGGAGCCAGCAGCTCACCACCGGGCTGATCCTTGGCCCACACAAGGGGCAGCAGGCCCAGAATCGTGGTGAGGGAGGTCATCATGATGGGAATGACGCGCTCACGGGAGCCGTCACGAATGGCATCGAGAGTGCTCATGCCCTGCTCTTCCAGCGCGCGGTAGCGGTTCAGCAGAATAAGGCCGGAGCGGATAGCGAAACCCACCACCGTCACAAAGCCCACAATGGAACTCACGGACAGAATGGGCGGCACGTAAGTCTCACCGCTGAGCACGGATTTCACCGTATCGGGCGAGGCCAGGAACACCGCCACAATACCGCCAACCAGGCAGAGGGGGATGTTGATGAGCGTGACCAGTGCGCGGCGCACACTGCCCAGCGAGCTGGAAAGCAGCAGCACGATGAGCACACACACCACTGCGCCCAGAATATACAGACGGCGGCCTGCTTCCTCTCGGCTCTTGATGGTGCCGGCGTAGTCCACCGAGCAGCCCATGGCATTCATGGCCGGGTCCAGCTTGGCGCGGCAGGCATCTGCCAGGTCACCCAGGTTGGATTCCACGGAGGGGTTACAGGAAATCATGGCCTTGCGGCGGGTGTTATCGCGCAGAATGAGGTTCGTGGTCTCGGCGCGGTACACATGGGCCGCATCGGCCAGGCGCACCATGCGCCCACCGGGAGCCACCAGCTGCAGATTGCTCACATCATCCATGCTCATGCGCAGCTCGGGGTCAAGGCGCAGCATGATGTTCCAACGGTCCAGATTCTTGATGATTTCACCGGCCTTGTAGCCATTCATGGCGGCGGACACCTGCTCCGCAGCCTCGGCCACGGTCAGGCCGTAAGTAGCCAGAATCTCGCGGTTATAATCCACACAGATGGTATCCACCATCACCTCACGGTTGGCTCGGGCATCGGCCACCTCCGGCAGCGTGCTCAGAATCTCGGCTGCCTTCTTGGCTGCTTCGCGAATCTGCGGCAGCTCCGAACCATAGATATTGATGGCAATTTCCGAATTGGAGCCGGAAAGCGCGGAGGAAATGCGGTGAGCCAGCGGATAGCCAATCATGCCACCCATACCGGGAATGCCGGAAATCGCCTTGCGGATATCCTCGCGAATCTTGCGCTGGTCGACGTTCAGATCCACGCGCACCACCAGCTCGGATGCGCTCACCGGCTCGGCGTGTTCGTCGTTCTCGGCGCGGCCTGTGCGCTGGGTCACAGTCTTCACACCCTCAATCTTCTCCAGCTCGGCCATCACCTGGCGGGACACGCGCTCGGTCTCTGCCAGGGAAGTACCCGGAACGGCGTTCACAAAGACAGTGTAGCAGTCCTCATTGAAAGGCGGCAGGAAACTGGTGCCATAGGTGCTGCCCAGCCACAACGCACCGCCGGTAATCAGCATCAGGAAACTGAACACCCAGCCGGAGCGGCGCAAGCAGAAATCCAGCACCGGAGCATACAGGCGCTTGATAAGGCGAGCCGTGGCGGAATCACCATCGTGCTTGATACTCTTCGGAGCCTTGAACCAGATGAGGCAGAGCACCGGCACCAGGGTGAGAGCCACCAGCAGAGAGGCGGCCAGAGCCAGCATGTACGAAATGCCGAGCGGACGATAGAACTGGCCCTCCAGACCGCTGAGGAACAGCACCGGCGCAAACACCAGCAGAATGATGACGGTGGAGTAGGAAATAGAGCTAACAATCTCACCCTTGGCTTCCAGCAGCACCGCAAAGCGGCTGCGGCGCTGCTCCGGCGGCAGGGCTGCATTGCGGGTCAGACTGCGCCAGGCCACTTCCACGAACACAATGGCATTGTCCACCACATCACCCACAGCCACAGCCAGACCACCCAGGGTCATGATATTCACAGCCAGCCCGAACAGCGGGAAGCAGGCCATACCCAACAGCACGGAAAGCGGCATGGTGATGAGCGTGATGATAGCCGTACGCAGGTTCAGCAGCGTGAGCACAATCACCAGCATCACCACAATACCGGCAATGAGGAGCGTCTCCTTGCCGTTTTCCAGGGAAAGATTGATGAAATCTGCCTGGCGGTAGGCATCAGCGCGCAGCTTGATATTCTCCGGCAGGCGGCTCTGGGCAAATTCCTTCACGGCGGCATCCACCTGCTCGGTCAGAGCCAGTGTATTGGCACCCGGCACCTTCTGTACCGAGAGCACCACGCATTCGCGCCCGGCAAAACCGGCATTACCACGGCGGGGTGCGCCGTCAATCTTCACCTCGGCCACGTCCTCCACACGCAGCACACCGCTGGGGTGGGCTGGAACCAGAGCACGTTTGATTTGCTCCGGGGTGAAGGCACGGGAAGCCTGCTGCACAGGCAGCTCCAAACCAGCCACGTCCTCAATATAACCGGCAGGTGCGGTGCTCTGGGCGTTTTCCACACTTTCCTTCAGGTCATCGAAAGTAATACCGGCCTGGCGCATCTTCTCCGGGTCGTAAAGCACCTGGTACTCAGGCATACGGCCACCCAGCACGGTGACCTGCCCCACACCGGGAATGGAGAGCAGACGATTACGCAGCTCGAACTGGCCCACGCGACGCACCTCCAGCGGGTCGGCCGTTTCATCGCCCAGCAAGGCAATGAGCATGATTTCGCCCGTCACGGATACGATGGGGGCCATCTCCGTCTCCACATGGGAGGGAAGATTCTCGCGCACAGTAGAAAGGCGCTCGGACACAATCTGGCGGGCCAGATAAATATCCGTATCCCAATCAAAGTCAACCCACACGAAAGAAAGGCCGCTACCGCTGGAGCTGCGCACACTCTGCACGCCGGGCGTGCCGGAAAGCGCGGATTCCAGGGGAATGGAGACATACTGCTCCACCTCCTCAGCCGTGAGGCCGCTGGCCTCGGTCTGAATGGTGACACGCGGCACATACAGCTCCGGGAACACGTCCACGGGCGTGCGCATAATGCCTGCAATGCTCAGCGCGGTAAGCACCAGCGTGATGATAATCACGGTGATGCGGTTATGCAGGCAGAAAGATATCAGCTTCTCTAACATCAGTGGTCCTCCCCTTCATGGAACTTGCCATCGGCATGGAAATGCCCGGCTTTCTTCTGCTGTCCACCATCTGCCGGCAGGAGGTAGCGCAGCTCATAGCCACCCTTCACCACCAGCTTCTGGCCAGGCGTAAGCCCCTTCACCGGCACCATACCACGGCGGCTGGTGCCAGCCTGCACCTTCATCATGGCAAAGGTACCCTCCTTGATTTCCAGGAACACCACATCATCGATACCCACCTTCACCAGAGCCGTGTCGGGAATGTTCACATACCCCTCTGCCCCGCCATCGGCGTACATATCCAGGCGGCAGAGCTGGCCGGGGCGTGCATCGGCAGGAAGCGAGTCCGGAGTGAAGAAAATCTTGCGGGTCTGCTTTTCCGGGTCCACCTGCTCAGCCATGCGCCAGGTACCCTCCATCACCTGCTGGGTGCGGCCATTCAGGCGAGTGGCTCGGATGCTCGTGAACTCAGGCACATCATTGCCGTACAGCGTGCCCTCAATCTCCATACCACTCAGGTTGCTCATGGTGACCACAGGCGCGCCCTGCTCACCCCAGCTGCCCTGGGTGGTACCCACATTGCGCACAATGCCATCGTTCTCTGCACGCACCACCAGGGTAGGCATGCCGTTCTCCGGCGTAATTTCGGCTCCCATCACCAGAATCTTGAGATTTGTCTGGGTTACCTCCAGTTCGCGCTGAAGCTGTCGCTTCTCAGCATTCTTGAAATTAAGCTGTTCCTCCAGGTCACTGCTGGTGGTGCCGGCAGATTTGAGGCGCTTCAGGCGCTGGCTGATGGAATCGATTTCCTCGCCACAGCGGGTAATGGCGGCCTCCTGCTTCCTGGTTTCGGCCACCAGGGCACTCACTTCAGGAGCAATCACCGTGTAAAGAACCTCACCCTTCTTCACGCTCTGCGCAGATTTGACACGCAGAGAAATGCGGCCGGCACAGGGCAGCGAATAAGTCTCCTGAGCATGGCTCGGCACTGTCAGATAGCCATACAGGCTATGCTGCAAAGCAAGTCCCACAGCAGGCACTTCCTCGATCTTCATGGCAGAAATGTGGCGGGCATGGGCATCAGCCGTCACCAGAACAGGGGAAGCTCCACCGCCACAGGAGCTGTGGTCATGAGAACAACCGGCGCCATGTTCATGCTTGTGCTCAGCCTCGGCAGCGTGGTCATGCGTACAGCCTTCGCCGTGTTCATGCTGGTGCTCAGCCTCGGCGGCGTGGTCATGCGTGCAGCCTTCGCCGTGCTCATGCTTATGCTCAGCCTCGGCGGCGTGGTCATGCGTGCAGCCTTCGCCGTGTTCGTGCTGGTGCTCAGCTTCGGCAGCGTGGTCATGCGTGCAGCCTTCGCCATGTTCATGCTCAGCTGCGGACTTAGCGGCGTGGTCATGCGAGCAGCCTTCGCCGTGTTCATGCTGGTGCTCAGCCTCGGCGGCGTGGTCATGCGTGCAGCCTTCGCCGTGTTCATGCTTGTGCTCAGCCTCGGCGGCGTGGTCATGCGTGCAGCCTTCGCCGTGTTCATGCTCGGTTTCGGTCTCTGCAGCATGGTCGTGCGTGCAGCCCTCGCCGTGTTCATGCACGTGCTCAGCCTCGGCGGCGTGGTCGTGCGTGCAGCCTTCGCCGTGTTCATGCTCGGTTTCGGCCTCTGCAGCATGGTCGTGCGTGCAGCCCTCGCCGTGTTCATGCGCGTGCTCAGCCTCGGCGGCGTGGTCATGCGTGCAGGTTTCACCATGCTCATGCTGATGGCTGGCTTCAGCCGCATACACGGCAGAATACGACAAAGCGGCTACAAAGCCTAAAAAGAGATTCAGTTTCATTTACTTGGAAAAATAGAAAATTATAGTCGGAAGTTGAAGATACTGCAATTCCACCTGTGTGGTCAGCAGCTTGGTAAGGCAATCAAGATAATTCAAGCGTCGCAGGTAGGCCTCCTGTCGGGCATCAGCCACGGCGGGCAGCTTGGTTTCGCCGATAGCGTACAGCCTTTCCTGCTTCTGCTCAGCATCGGAGAGCTGAGCCACGCGTTCCTTCTCCGCGCGGCAATGCTTCAACAGCAGCTCCTGCATATCATAAAGAGCCACAGACTGCTGCATGAGCGCACGCCAGGTCTGCACAGCATCGTATTCCTTGATACCACGCTCCACCACAGCCTCGGCAATGCCCTGCTTGTTTCGATTCCAGAGTGGCAGATTCACGCCAATGCCTATACCCACCTTGCTGTTGCCATCCTCATGCTCAAAGCCGGGATTCACCGAAAGCTCCGGGTACTGCTTGCGGATTTCGCGCTCCAGCTCAGCCTCGCTGGTACGGTGAGCGGCCATGGCTGCCAGCACAGCAGGATGCTGCCGCAGCATATCGTAGGGAGCCTCCGGCACGGCTGTCGGAATACTGGAGGGCAGCTGGCCCGCAATCTCCACATTCCGGGTATCGGGATGCAGCCCCAGCAGGCGCACCAGTTCCAGGTGCAGCTCCAGGTGTTCCTGCTCCATCTCCTGCAATTCCTTCTGGCCATCGTTCAATCGACGGCAAATCACCTGAAAATCCGCAAAATCCATTTCGCCCAGCTCATGCATACGTTGAGCGGACTTCTGCTCCTCTACCATCCGCTTCACGCGGGCCTCCATCAGCTCCTGCTTGGCATGGGTAGCCATCACGCGGTAGCGCAGTACATCGAGCTTCACCAGATATTCGCGTTCCTGCTTCACCATCTCCAGGTAATCAGCTTCCTTGTAGCAGGCGGCCACCTTCTCCGCCAGGGAGGGCAAGCCGGTAACCGGCAGCGTGAGCGATAAACCGATACCACGGTTAGTGGCGCCAATCTCGCGCACCTGCGCGAGGTCAGCCGAAAGCGAAGGGTCCTCCCACAAACCGGCAAATTCCGCCACAGCCGAGCTGCGGGCAAAAGCCAGGCGGGCCTGATTCAGCTCCGGATTCAGCAAGAGACCAATCTCGTGCATTTTCGGAAGGCTCATGGCTGAGCCATCCTCGCACAACCTGGCAGAAACCAGCTTCCATTCAGCCGTATCCCTCAATAAATTAACAGGTTGCGGTCTATAAAGTGTGCAAGCCGCCAGCAGAAGCGGGAACACACAGCCCACAGTAAATCGTAATTTCATATGCATGTTTCACTCGTGCGCGCGCAGGCGCTGCGTTTTGTATGCCCCTATTTTTAGCCCGTTAGCGTTCATAAGTAAAGAAAAAAAAATCCCTTCCTGCCCCCGCAGACCACCACAAACCTCAACAGACTTGACATGAGCCCCAGCGAGAATATAATGAGCTCTCCCTGTTATTTTACCTCCCCATGAACTTCAGGACTATCCTTTCAATCTGCAGCCTCTGCTTGCTGGCCCCTCTTTCCCTCGCACAGAATCCCCCCGCTCTCGTTTCCGAAAAGGCTTCTCCTGCGCAAATAGAAACTCTTTTCCGGGCCTGTGAAAAGGGACATGCGTCCATTGTCCGCTCCATGCTGGAGCAGGGAGTTCCCGTCAACATGAGCAACGCCCGGCAGTACACCCCGGTGTGGATAGCTATCAAAAACGGCCATGCAGAGATTGTTCAGATGCTGGTGCAGCATGGAGCCCGCCTCGATATGCACCCTCATCACCCCGATTTCCCCAAGAATAAGGACAAGGAACTTACCGAAATCATCGCCTTGGAAAGCGCCCTGCTCCCCATGCGCCATATCCTGACCAATGGCATCATCGGCAACCGCAGCACATACCACGATGTCTACACCGCAGAGGACCTGCAGGATTACAAGCTCTGCTACCCGGAGGACTACACCCGCTATCTTGCAGAAATAGCACAAGGAAAAGCCGAGGTAACCCAGGTAATCAATGCCTGCCGGGAGTGGATGAAAGCCACCAAGCATTTTACGGAGACTTACTACAGCAAGGAACTCAGCAGCATTAAATCCCCCGGGTTCTATGACCGCAGCAACGAGGTTCAGGCAGCGCTTTCCTGGGCCTCCAGAAAGGATGCCAACAGCTTTGCCGAACACGCATGCTGGTATACTACCCCCATCGGCGTGATGGCCCCGGACAAGGAATCGGCAACACTCTATACGCTGGAAGCACCAGCAAATGCCCCCGCTGAGGTAAAGGATATGCTGAACCTGCTGCACACGCACAGCGTAGGCAAGCACGACAGCAGCACACTGATTACCGATGCCCTCAACAAATGGACAGAACTGCAGAAACAGGAAATTGCAGAGATGCGGCAAACCCTGCTGCATGATGAGGAAGTCATCCGCCTGTTCGATGAATCCGTGGCGGCATGGGAGCGCTATCTCAACCTCATGATGCCCCTGCATATAAGCCGTTGCCACTGCACCGATGGCTCAGAAAACCGTAAGCTGGGTATCATGATGCGCTCCCACCGCGCCCGCGTGCTGGCGGCCATCAGGGATATGGCTCGCCTCCAGCTGCCCTACCCGGGCAATTGATGGCAACAGCCCCCATCTATCCCGGCAACGGGAAAAATTAGGCTTGCCTGATTCCACCGACAAGCCTACAATACCCCCTATGAAAAACCTGCTCTGCCTCTGTGCCGCTCTCTGGGTCATGATTCTGGTTTCCTGCTCTACTTCGCCCATGGCCGCTGTGGCCGGCAGAGTGCAGGATGCCCGGCAGAATAATGCGCTCCGTGCCCACTCGGCCCGCATCCGCATCTGGCGCGATATCAGCACCTACAACAAGCAGGGGTGGCATCTTCACAGCCAGCAGACCAACCGCCTGCCCCTGTCGGAAGATGAATTCAAGACAGCTCGCAACATACTGACCACACAAGGCTACACCACCTGGCGAGATGATGAAGACAAGCCGCTCCCACCCAAAACTCCCCTGCCCACCCAGATTGTAGAGCTGGAATGGCTGGATTCCCACGGCGAAGTCTCCGGCGGTATCAGCATCACCAAAATCTGCCCGGAATCCCGGATTGACAGCAAAACCAACTCCGTTTTCCCCTTTGTTCTGCCGGATGACGCCTACGACCAGTTCATGGCACTGCCCACCATCAGCAAGGCCATCAATCTGACAGGCAAATGATTTTCCGCGCAGGTATACTTTGAGGGGCTTATAGAGGGCGATTTGTCGGGCTCAGCTTTCACGTCAGTGGAAGCTGAGTGTGCGGCACAACGTGCCGCTTTCGTACCGCCTCAGGCGGTATTTCATGTGCGGCGACAGCCGCGCTTTCATACGCCCAAAGGGCGGATTTCATCCACGGGCAAGCCCGTGGATTTCATTGAGCGACCAGTCTCGGAGTAGCCCGTTAGGGCGGAGACGGAAGCGACTGGTTTCCGCTGCATTAGCAGCGGAACTTCCTCCAGGCTGATGCTCTTCAGATGTCATTCCTAGGGATATGTAAGA
>JAFYWX010000012.1 GCA_017546445.1 Akkermansia sp.
GGCTGGGTGCTGGCGGGGTACAGTATCACGGCGGTGCTGGCGCGTTTTGTGAGCGGGTGGCTGGTGGATAGTTTTCCGCGTATGGTGGTGCTGGTGAGTTCGTTTGTGTTGTTTGCGCTGTGTACCGGGGCGTATCTGCTGGCGGGGAGTCTGCTGGCTTTTGCGGTGGTGCGTACGCTGCACGGCATTCCTTTCGGCGCGGCTACGGTGGCGAATAGTACGGTGGCGGTGGATTCGCTGCCGTTCAGCCGACGGGCAGAGGGTATCGGCTTCTATGGGTTGAGCAATAATGTGGCTTCGGCGCTGGCGCCGAGTGTGGGGCTGGCCATGTATGGGGCCTGGGCGGATTTTGATTTGCTCATGTGGGTGGCTGTGGTGCTGGCGGTGCTGGGGTTACTGGTGACGCATTCCACCCGGCTGCCGCGGCGTCCCCGACCGCTGCCGCGCAAGCCGTTCAGCTGGCGCCGGCTGGTGCTGTGGCGCGGGTGGAGCCAGGGGGTATCCACCATCTGCTTTGCCTTTGCCTACGGGGTTATTTCCACCTATGTGGCGTTGTACAGTATTCAGGTGCTGGGTATCACGCATGGCATGGGCTTTTTCTTCCTGCTGTTTTCGGCGGGGCTCATCACCTCGCGCCTCATCGGGAGCCGCACGCTGCGGCAGGGCAGGATTGTGCAGAATGCGGTGGTGGGCGTGGGGCTGGGCTGTGTGGGGTATGCGCTTTTTGCCGGGGTGCAGGCGGAGTGGGCGTTGTATGTTTCTGCCCTTATCTGCGGTCTGGGCAATGGTCATTTCTTCCCGGCGGTGCAGAATATGTTTATCAACATGTGCAGCAAGGATGAGCGCGGTACAGCGAATTCGACTCTCTTTGTTTCTTGGGATATCGGCGCAGGGCTCGGCACGCTGCTGGGCGGTGTGCTGGCTGAGGCATTTGGCTTCGGTCCGGCGTTCTGGTGCGCAGCGCTGGTAAATCTGGCCGGGGCAGGGCTGTTCCTGCTCTATGGCTGCCGCGCCTACCGGCGGCATGTGGCTTAATCTTCCGCTTCCTCTGCATCATCATCTGCAGGGCGGTGGAGGAGTTTATCGAGCATGTAGCCGATGCCCCAGGAAACGGCAATCCACCCCAGCGAGAGGAAGAGAAGACCATTGTATGAGCTGTGGCGGTATCTGAGCCCCGGGCGTTTGTAGATGGTGCGCATTAACTCCATAGGGTCCACCTGCCAGATGTGCAGGGCGAATAGAATCAGCAGCCCCAGCACCAGCGCAGCGGCCAGGACGTAATACCCCCGGCGGCGTTCTGCGGCATCATCCACCCAGGCATTGTAGCACAGCAGCCCGAGCAGGAATACCACCATCACCACGCCCCACAGCCCGTAAGGAGAGTCGGTCGGGTAGCTGGTGTCTGCCAGTAAGGTGCTCATGTCAACCGTATACCACGCCTGCAGCGGGATGTCAATGCTATTCCGGGCAGGGCTGTTTCTGCTCTATGGCTGCCGCGCCTACCGGCGGCATGTGGCTTAGCCTACCGCCGCCCGAGCGGAGCGCGAAGACCAATTGCAACTTCCACCTCCGGGTCAGGGCATAGCCGCCAAGGCGGCAGATACGCCCTCGCCATAGTCCTTGTGACAGGCGAAGCAGTGCTCCAGGTGGCGCTGGCGGATGAATTCCGGCACACCGGACATGGCGCGAGCTGTGTTGTCGAAAAGTGCCTGGCGCTGCTCTGCGTTCATGAGCAGGAACAGGGCGCGGGGCTGGGCATAGTAATCGGCCTCATCGTTGGCGTAGTCCCAGTGACCGGAATCGCCGCAGATGTGCTGGGGCGGTTCCATGAACTGCGGCTGTTCCTGCCACTCGTGGTAGCTATTGGGCTCGTAGCTGAGGGTGTCGCCCAGGTTGCCGTCGGTGCGCATCTGACCATCGCGGTGGAAGCTGTGGAAAGGGCAGCGGGGGCGATTCACGGGGATGAGGTGGTGGTTCACCCCCAGGCGGTAACGCTGCGCATCGCCATAGGCAAAGAGACGGCCCTGCAGCATTTTATCCGGTGAGAAGCCGATGCCCGGCACCACCTGCGCGGGGTTGAACGCGGCTTGTTCCACCTCGGCAAAGTAGTTCTGCGGGTTGCGGTTGAGCACCATTTCGCCCACCTCGATGAGCGGGAAATCGCCGTGTGGCCATACCTTGGTCAGATCAAAGGGGTTGAAGGGGAAGGCCGCGGCTTCCTCATCTGTCATGACCTGGATGCAGAGCTTCCATTTCGGAAATCGCCCTTGCGCGATAGCGCGGTAGAGGTCGGAGCCGGCGCTGTCGCGGTCGACGGCGATGAGGGCGGCGGCCTGGGCATCAGTCAGGTTGCGGATTCCTTGCTGGCAGACCCAGTGGAACTTGCACCAGATGCGCTTGTTCCGCGCGTTGATGAGCGAGAAGGTGTGGCTGCCGAAGCCGTGCATGTGGCGGAAGCCGTCCGGGATGCCGCGGTCGCTCATGACGATGGTAATCTGGTGAAAAGCTTCGGGCAGGGAGGTCCAGAAATCCCAGTTGGCGGCGGGGCTGTGCAGCCCGCTGGCAGGGTGGCGCTTGATGGCGTGGTTCAGGTCGGCAAACTTGCGAGGGTCGCGCAGGAAGAAGACCGGGGTGTTGTTGCCCACCAGGTCCCAGTTTCCCTGCCGGGTGTAGAATTTGACGGCAAAGCCGCGGATATCGCGCTCGGCATCGGCTGCGCCTCGCTCGCCCGCCACGGTGGAAAAGCGCACAAAGACCTCCGTTTCCTTGCCGATGGACGAGAATAAATCGGCACAAGTGTAAGGGGTGATATCATTAGTGACGCGGAATGTGCCGAACGCTCCGAAGCCCTTTGCATGCATGCGGCGCTCCGGGATGACCTCGCGGTTCAGGTGGCTGAGCTTTTCGAAAAGCCAGGTATCCTGCATGAGCATGGGGCCGCGAGCCCCTGCGGTGAGGGAGCGGTTGTTATCGGCCACCGGAGCGCCGGCAGCAGTGGTGAGCTTGTGGTTCATGAGTGCCGATTTTAAGTTTCGCATCTTTCTTTTTCAAGAAGTTAGCTCTGATTGTTATAGTGAGCCCGCGCAAACGCGGAGCTCTGCGCCTGATGCAGCCTGAATCTTTTCCGGTTTGTCGTTGCATATGTTTAAAAAAGCTTTACAGGCCGTTGAGAGAAAAATGAGTATCATGCGGGATTTAGCCTTTTCCTGCGGGAAAAGTTTTGCTAGAATTGCGGTGTTATGATGCTCGAATTCTACAAGATGACCGGCTCCGAACACGATTTTGTGATGGTGGATAACCGAGACCTGGAGCTCAGCGGTGTGCTGACGGCGGGGAATATCAAGGATATCTGCAATCGCCGTTTTGGTATCGGGGCTGATGGTTTCATTGTTGTAGAACCGTCCAGGACAAAGGGCTCTTCGCTTATCCGTTGTTTTAATGCTGACGGGACCGAGGTTGAGCTGAATCATGATGCCGCACTCTGCACCACAGCTTTTGTGGATTTCCTGCTGGATGGTGCGGCGAAGAATCTCCGTTTCGAGACAAAGGCGGGCGCGCTGAAAGGTAAAGTGAACGAGGATGACAGCGTGACGGTGCAGAAAGGGGATAAGTCTTTCTCCGGCCCGGCGCTCATCGTGTTCCGCGGTGAGGTGATTATCTGCGAGGAATGATGCGCTGTCCGCTATGATTCCTGCGCCGATACATCCGCTGGAAACCAAGGGCCGCCCCATTATCCTGGTGGGGCTCATGGGCTGCGGCAAGACCACCGTGGGCAAAGCGCTCAGCAAGCGCACCGGCATGCCGCTGCTGGATACCGATGCCATCATCGAGGAACAGATAGGCAAACCGATACCGGAAATCTTTGCAGAGCAGGGGGAGGCGCATTTCCGCTCATTGGAAACGGCGCTGCTGCGTTACCTGCTGTATAATCCTACCCCCAGTCCGTCCATCATTTCCACAGGCGGTGGCATTGTGGTGCGCCCGGAGAACCGTGAGCTGTTGCGCAAGCTGGGCTTCACCGTGTGGCTGAATGTTTCCATCAATGCACTGCTGACCCGCACCGCCAAGAGTACCAACCGGCCGCTGCTGCAGAATACCGACCGCCGCGCGGTCTTCGAACGCCTGGATTCCGAACGCCGCGCTTTCTATAAAGAGGCTGCGCATTACTGGCTTGATGCATCGCGTCTGGATGTGAACAGTGTCGCGGTGCGTGTGTGCGAAGAAGCAGAACGCTTTTTCTCGGCTTTCTGATGCTAAAATCCATTTCCTCTGCAATAGTTGCTTGACGCGGATAGCCGATTTGTGGTAGGATTAGCGCATAGAATCTGGTATCTTACACAAGAAATTTTAGATATGAAACCCGCTACATTCAACTGCACTGTACTGCGCGACGGCCACCAGTCTCTGGCTGCCACCCGCATGTCCACCGAGCAGATGCTCGAAATCGCTCCCATCCTTGATACCATGGGCTTCTCCGCTCTGGAAACCTGGGGTGGTGCTTCCATTGACTCCGGTCTCCGCTTCCTCGGCGAGCACCCGTTCGACCGTCTTGACACCCTGAAGAAGCTGGCTCCCAAGACTCCGCACATGATGCTGCTGCGCGGTCAGAACCTCGTGGGCTACACTCACTACGCTGATGACGTGGTGGAAGCATTCGTGAAGCTCAGCGCCAAGCACGGCATGAACATCTTCCGTATCTTCGACTGCCTGAACGACCCGCAGAACATGCGCACCTCCATCAAGGCAGCCAAGGAAGCCGGTGCTCAGGCTCACGGCACCATCTGCTACACCACTTCCCCGGTGCACAACCTGGAGTACTTCGCCAACCTGGCCAAGGAAATCGCCGATATGGGTGCTGATGCCATCGTCATCAAGGATATGGCTGGCCTTATCCCCCCGGCTGAGACTGCCGCTCTGACCGAGGCTATCAAGAAGGCCTGTAACCTCCCCGTGTGGATTCACACTCACGAGACTGCCGGTCTCGGCGCCGCCACCTACGTGGCCGGTATCAACGCCGGTGCTGACGCCGTGGACGTGTCCATCGCTCCCTTCGCTAACGGTACCGGTCAGCCGGACTGCATGCGCATGCTCGCCCTCATGAACGGTTACGAGCGCGCTCCCAAGCTTGAGGACGAGGAAGACTTCAAGAAGAAGCTTTCCGAAATCTCCACCATGCTGCAGCCCGTGTACGACAGCCTTTCCCGCTTCACCAGCCACGCCAACGAAATCGTGAACAGCGATACGCTGCGCTACCAGGTGCCCGGCGGCATGCTTTCCAACTTCCGCAGCCAGCTGAAGGAAATGAACATGACCGACAAGTTCGAGGAAGTGTTCGCCGAAATCCCCGTGGTGCGTGAGGCTCTGGGTTGGATTCCGTTGGTAACTCCCACCTCTCAGATTGTGGGTGTGCAGGCTATGATGAATGTGAAGTTCGGCCGCTGGAAGAACATCACCCCGCAGTGCGCCGACGTGGCTCTGGGCTACTATGGCCGCACTCCCGCTCCCGTGGATCCCGAGCTGCAGGCCATGTGTGCCAAGAAGATGGGCAAGGAACCCATCTCCTGCCGCCCCGCCGACCTCATCAAGCCCGGTATGCAGGATCTGCGCGACAAGCTCGCCGCCAAGGGGCTGCCTGTGACCGATGAGAACTGCGTGATTTACTGCATGTTCCCGCAGCAGCTGGAGGATTACTATGCCGGCAAGAAGCCCGAGCCGCCCACCACTCCCAAGCAGGAGAACTTCGGCGCTCCCGCTGCCCTCTCCACTGTGGGTGTGGCTGCCGCCATCTCCGGCCGCAACATGAAGCTCAACATCATGGGCCGCGAGTACGATGTGACCATCGAGGAGAAGTAATATCTCCCGACGTTACATGCCTTAACTTTCAGCGCTGCGATTCCCTGCTTGGAATCGCAGCGCTTCTCTTAACTCTCAATGGTTTAGTTAAAAATGAAATTGATTATCACTCTTGCTGCAGCTCTTTCTCTTTATGCTCCTGTGGCTCAGGCTATATACGTGCCCTCCGAAAAGCCGCACGCCATCGCGGGCGAGGAAGCCGCCGGGCTGATAGATGCCTGTATCTCAGCTTTTAACGAATTGCTTTCCGCCTATGAAGGTATATGCGATGCTGCCAGCGCTAATGCTGCAGCGGAGAAACTGCCTGCTTTGCATGTGAATCTGCAGAAGGCTGTAGATAAGGTGAATGCCCTTGGTGAAACGGATGAGGCAACGCAGACTCTCCTGATGACCCGCCTTATGCCTATGCTTTTTGTATTCGGCGGGCGCACCTCTGCCGCATTCGACCGCATCAAGGAGAATCACTATTACGGAAGTGAAAGTCTCCGTAACTTCATGGAGTATGTTCTGCCCCAGGAGTGAGTAGGAAACTAAAGATATCCTGTTGCTATGAATTGCCTGCTATACGTCACAAGGAAGGCTAGAAAGAGCCTGAGCCTTCTGCTTATCCTGAGTATGGTGTTGAGTGGCTGCCGTTCCACTATTTATCGGGCTTCTGCCAGTGGGGATGTACGCACGGTGAAGGCGGAAATTGCCCGTGGAGCCGATGTGTCTGACCGTCCGCATGGGGCTCATATGCTCTGGGTTATACCGGCTATGCCGGTAACGATTGCGGTGGATATTGCTCAGCTTGGTCTGGCCATAGGTACGCTGGGATTGTATGCGCATGCTATGGATGCTCTTTGTGGAGAGCATGGAAGTCTTCTGACAGTGCGCTTGTCCAGATTCCTGCGCACGCCGGTGGAGGCTGCTCAGGACAATGGGCATGATGCAGTGGTTCGTCTGCTTGTGCGCCATGGGGCAACGCTTCCCGAGGAGAAGGCGAAACCGGACAAGACCGAGAAGCCGCAGCCTGAGGTATCGACTTCCGTGCCGGTTGCCACGTCCTCTGCTCAGGAGTATGCGCTGGCGCCCGCTCCTGCTTGTGAGGTGGTATCGGCCCCCGTCCGGGAGGCTTCTCCGCCGTCGATTCCAGTGGCAGCTCCGGTGGCGACTCTGGGTAGGGATTATGTATATGGTACAGCCTCGTTGGATTACAGGAACAGCTCTCGAATCCGCCGCATGCTGCAGAACGGCAGTTTTGCCACTCTGCGGGGGATAGAGCGGGGGGTGGGCAAGACGAGTGATGCGACGGATAAGGATGCCCGGGGGCGCTATGATGTGTGGTATTATTTCCGGCTTTCATCAGACATCAAGACGGCGCACATGGCGATGCTGGTAGCGCGTAGTCAGGATGGCAATGTGAAGGAAGTGGCGTATGTGGGGGTGCCGGAGAATTACCAGCCGCATTATCTCGGAGATTCCTCTCTGGTGCGGGAACTGGAATTGCTGCCGACCACGGGATCCCGCTATAAGGGATTGCAGAGGGCCTATGACAGGGTTGCTGGCAAGAGCCTTGCCGGAATGGAGTCCTATGTGAAGCGATACAATGACCATGTTTATGCCACGTTGAAGGCGGAGCAGGATAGAAAGATAAAGCAGGAAATAGAAAATGGTCTGCTGAATCTCGTTACTGACCTTTCGACTAATCTGGGAGGTGCTGGTGGCGCTCTGGTCAGCGATGTGGCTGGTGGTTCATCCTCTGGTTCTGGCAGTTCTGGGGAGAAGACAGTTACGAAGCGGGTTTCATGTTCCACCTGCAGTGGAAAGGGTAGCATGCGTGGTACTCTGGGGGCTACGGTCACATGCCCGAATTGCAACGGAAGTGGTAAACTCACCATTACTGAGACTACTGGCTCATCGGGCGGGGGGTGGAAGCTTAAGAAGGAGACCTGCACCATGTGCAAGGGCGGCAAGACCATCCGCAGCGCGGGAACTGTGAAGGCTTGTCCCGGCTGTGCCGGCCGCGGGTATAACAATTCCATACCGTAAACACAGAAGGGAATTACAATTCACTATTCACGAATCATTATTCATTTCCCTGTGCTGTCAGTTCCGTGGATTGACAGGGCAGGGCGTGCGTGGTATGATTCGAGGCACAAAGCAAAACGCTCTTTATCATGACCTTTTACGAAGAACTGGAATGGCGTGGGTTGGTGAATCAGATTTCCAGCCCCGATCTTATTGAGAAGCTCAATAAGGGTGGACTCACTTTCTATATCGGCACGGACCCGACGGCCGACAGTCTGCATCTGGGGCATTATTCCAGCTTCCTCATTACCCGCCGCATGAAGGAGCATGGCCACCACCCGATTCTGCTGGTGGGCCTGGCTACGGGGCTGATTGGTGACCCCCGCGGCACCGTGGAGCGTGAGCTTCAGCAGAAGGAAGAGGTTTTCCGCAACTACGAGGCCCTGCGCGCCCAGGTGGAGCGCGTGTTCGGCTTTGAGGTGGTGAACAACTACGACTGGATTAACGGAATGAATGTCATTGACTTCTTCCGCGACTACGGCAAGTACATCAACGTGGGTTACATGCTCACCAAGGACCATGTGCGCCGCCAGATGGAGAGCGGTATCTCCTATGCCGAGTTCTCCTACATGCTTATCCAGGCTATCGACTTCAAGCATCTGCATGAGACCCGTGGGGTGGACCTGCAGGTGGCCGGCAGCGACCAGTGGGGCAACATCACTACCGGTATTGAGCTTATCCGCAAGACCACGGGTGATGAGGTGTATGCCCTCACCATGCCGCTGGTGACGGATGCCCAGGGCAACAAGTTCGGCAAGAGCGAGGGTAACGCCCTCTGGCTGGATAAGGAAAAGACTTCCTCCTACGAGCTGTACCAGTTCCTGCTGAACAGTGATGACGCCTGCGTCATCACTTACCTGAAGCGCCTTACCTTCCTGAGTCCGGAGGAGATTACCGAAATCGAGGCCCGCCACCTGGAGCACCCGGAGCAGCGTATTGCCCAGAAGGCCCTGGCCCGCGAAATCATCACCGACCTGCATGGCGAGGCCGAGTTTGAGCACGCTGTGGCTGTGAGTGAGAAGCTCTTTGCCGGTGATTTCAAGAGCCTGTCTGCCCGCGATATCAAGAGCGGCATGAAGAACGTGCCCCAGGTTTCTCTGACGGAGGGTCCGCTGGCCGATGTGCTGGTGGCTGCCAAGGTGTGCAGCTCCAAGCGCGAGGCTCGTGAGTTCATTGGCAATGGCGCTATCTCCATCAACGGTGAGATTGTGAAGGATGCTGCCTGGCCGCTCACAAAGGAGAGCGCACTGGAGGGGGGGATCGTCATCATCCGCCGCGGTAAGAAGAAGTTCTACATGGGCGAATTCGCCTGATTGCATGCAAGGCTTCCGGTCAGCCCTGTGCCTGTTGCTGTGCGCCGGTGCTTCGGCCATGGCGTGGGATGCCCCCACTCAGCACGAGTGGGACGCCATGCTGGGCAGGGAGCCTTTTGAGGAAATTGCGAAAGCCGGCATACCGCTGCCCCCCAGCCGGGCAGAGGCTATGTCGGCTTCTCCTTTGCGCTATGGCCAGGAGCGTGTGGCTATCAAATATGCCTTGGCCTGCCGCATGTCAGCGGCTAAGGCTGCGCGTAATCGCATCTCGCCAGAGCTGAATAAGACGACTGCAGAGCTGGCTCGGCATTGTGGTGCACCGGTGCTTTTCTGTAAGTACCTGGAGCTCATGGCTGGGCAGAGCCTGAGCCGCCGCCAGGAGTATGAGCTTCGCCAGGCATTCGATTATCTGGTGCGTGAAACCTACGGGGTGGATACGCTGCAGATGCGCGTGTTCTCTGAGGGGCTTAGCCTGCCAGCGAAACAGCACCTGGCTTATATGTTGAGTTTGCCCGTGGCTTTCATGTTTGACCTGGCTCCGGCAGAGCCGCCTGCGCGGGAGTCCTTGCTGGCCGAGGTGCGCACCATGACTACCGTGCTGCGGCAATGCAATGAAATCCTCAGCAAGGTGACCGATGGCACCACAGCCGATGCTGCAGCAGAACAGTTGAAATCTCTGTTGCCGCTCTGGAATACAACGCTTCATATCCGTGCGCACGCTCGTTCCATATCAGCTCAGTTTCAGCCGCATGAGAAGCTGGCCCTCCAGTTGCTGGATTCCACCTCTGCTGCCTTGATTGAGACGCGCCGTCGTCTGCATGGAAAGCAGTGGTATGGCAGCACCCGTCTTTCTGTCATGGACGAGTTGTTCCGCTGGGGCTGACGTGGCTGTTTGATGCTGCCACACTGGAATCTTGACCTTTCTGGTTCTCTGCGTAGAATAAGCAGCAAACTTTATTAACAACGCAACTATGGCAAATACGCATCAGTTCCAGACGGAGGTCCGGCAGCTGCTGGACATTGTGATTCACGCATTCTACAGCGACCGCGAGGTGTTTGTTCGCGAGCTGGTATCCAATGCTTCCGATGCTTTGGAGAAGCTTCGCCTCAAGCAGCTGACCCAGACTGATATCTACGAGCCCGAGCGCGAGCTCCGCATCACTATCACGACGGATGAGGAAGCCGGTACTCTTACCATTGCTGATAGCGGTATCGGCATGACTCAGGATGAGGTGGTGGAATTCCTGGGCACCATCGCCCACTCCGGCACCAAGAAGTTCCTGGAAGCCATGAAGGAGAGCCAGGGCGGCACGCAGGACCTCATCGGCCAGTTCGGTGTGGGCTTCTACAGTGTGTTCATGGCTGCTGATAAGGTGGAGGTGACCACCCGCTCCTGGCAGCCGGATGCTGCCCCGGTGAAGTGGGAGAGCGACGGACAGGAGGGCTACACCCTCACCGATGCCGCTGCTGATACCCCCCGCGGCACCAGCATCAAGATTTTCCTGAAGGAGGATGCTAAGAATTTCGCCAAGGGTGACCACACCCGCTACATCCTCTCCAAGTACAGTAACTTCGTGGGCTTCCCCATCGATTTCAATGGCGAGCACCTGAACACCGTGCAGGCCATCTGGATGAAGAGCAAGAAGGATGTGACCACCGAGGAGTACGAGGGCTTCTACCAGTTCATCGCCCACACGGAGAGCAAGCCGCTGAGCTACATGCACTTCAGCGCCGATGCCCCCATCGTGCTCAATTCCGTGCTCTTTGTGCCGGAGGAAAACCCGGAGGCTATGGGCTTTGGTCGCTGCGAACCTATGGTCTCGCTCTACTGCCACAAGGTGCTCATCGACAGCAAGCCCGAGAAGCTGCTGCCTGAGTGGCTGCGTTTCCTGGCCGGTGTGGTGGATAGCGAGGACCTCCCGCTGAACATCTCCCGCGAAATGCTGCAGGATAACTCCCTGCTGCGCAAGGTTTCCGGTATCATTACCAAGCGCTTCATCAAGCACCTGGAGGGTGTGGCCAAGAATGAGACCGAGACTTACGAGAAGTTCTGGCGAACCTTCTCCCGCTACATCAAGGAAGGCGTGGTGACCAGCTGGGAGCACAAGGATGCCCTTGGTAAGCTGCTGCGTTTCGAGTCCACCTTCACGGAGCCCGGTAAGCTCACCAGCTTCGAGGACTATGTGTCCCGTATGAAGGAGAACCAGAAGGATATCTACGTGCTCTACGGTGCCAGCCGCAGCCAGCTGGAGAACTCCCCGTATCTGGATGCTCTGAAGGCCCGCGGTTTTGAGGTAGGCTTCTTCACCGAAGGCGGTGACCAGTTTGTGCTGGAAAGCCTCATGAAGTTCGGCGAGAAGGAAATCAAGTCCATTGACCGCGCCGGCCTGGACCTGCCCCCGCTGGAAGCTCAGCCCGACCAGCCCGGTCTGGATGAGAAGGAGGCCGAGGGCCTCACCTCCTGGGTGAGCGATACCTTCAAGGACCGCTTCAGCAAGGTGACCACCAGCGACCGCGTGACCAGCGCTCCGGCCATTGCTCTGCAGGGCGAAGGCGATATCTCCCCGGAAATCAAGGCTTATCTCCGCGCCATGGGGCAGGAGATTCCCGAGACACACCCGGAAATTGCCTTCAACCCGCACAACCCCATCGTGATGAAGCTGGCCGAGCTTCGCAGCAAGGATGAGGACCTGGCCACTCTGCTGGCAGACCAGCTTATCAACACCGCCCTGCTGCGCGCCGGTATGCTCGAGGATCCCGCCAAACTGGCCGATAATTCCCAGGCTCTGTTGGAGAAGCTGCTGAATAAGTAAAAATCATCCAGCAACAAGAAAAAGCTCTCGGAATTACGGTGTTCCGAGAGCTTTTTGTATGGGGGAGGCTGATGAGCTGGCCGTCTCATGATTCCTCCCGGAGGAGGTGGCGTGGACCGCGCTCAATGAAAGTAATATGATCCATGGCGGCGCTGCGGTTGCCTTCTGCATCACAGTAGGTGCAGGTGAAGCCGCCGCAGTTGCCGGAATAGGGCTCAAAGTTGAGCACAAATTCATCCTCTCTTCCCGCATCGAAGAACCAGCTGAAATCCGGGTCATCCCTGCGCCAGACCCCGCTGAAAACATACAGACGTTTTTCTCCATTCTCCCAGATGAGATCGCCGGGCCTCATTTCTCGGCCATCATTGTAGAAAATCTTATCGGAACGCCGGATGAGCCGCAAATCTGCCGGATTCAACCGCTGGAGCGGGCTCTCGATAGTGCTGTTCCAGAGGAGGGCCTTATCATTATGCTCCAGGTTGAGGCGGGGAAGGTCATGAGGGAATGCGCGTCCCTCGGCCCGGTTCCAGGCATCGGAATTCAGCGCGCCGATGCGGATTCTGCGGGTATGCCCATCCGGCAAGGTCAGCTCTGCCTCGTCGCCGATGCAGATGATTTCTCCGCCGCTGTATCGTACGGGGTAGGTGCCCATGATTATTTGCCGGGGGTGAGTGACCAGCCGTGGTCGCCGTGGTAAATCATCTGGCGGGTCATGCCGCCGTCTATGCAGATATTCTCGCCGGTGATGAAGCCGGCCTTGGAAGAGCAGAGGAAGAGCACCATGTCGGCAATATCCTGCGGCCTGCCTACGCGGCCTGCCGGATGCTGGGCTGCATCCGCCCCGCTGTACACGGAGCTGCCGGTCTCAATCCAGCCCGGAGAAATGGAGTTCACCCGCACCCGCCCGGAAAGGGAAACGGCCAGCGCATGGGTGAGGGCGGCAATGCCTCCCTTGGCGGCGGTGTAGCTCTCGGAGCCGGGCATGCTCATGCGGTCGCGGCTGGAGGAGATGTTCACAATGGCGGCACCCGGTGCAAAATGCTCCTGGAACAGCTGGGTGAGCATGTAGGGCGCCGCTACGCCCACCTTCAGGGCGTAGTTGAACTCCTCCCAGCTGCAATCCGGCAGCCCCTTGAAGAGCGGCGCGGCATTATTGATGAGGTAATCCACATGCCCGTGCTCGGCCAGCACCTTGGCGCAGAAGGCTCGCAAATCGGCCTCCTCCGCCAGATTGCCCGTGAAATACGGGTTCTCCTGCAAGTCAAACACGCACACCGTGGCCCCGGCTGCGTTGAATTGCTCTGCAATGCAGCGCCCAATGCCCTGTGCACCGCCTGTCACCACTACAACCTTTCCGGCAAACTCGCTCATGTTCCCATTATAGAATCCCCTGCCGGGAAGTCAATCGGGAACTTCCGGAAATGGGGGAAATCGAGAATCTGCGAGCTGCTGGTTTATTAGGAGCGTGGGACTCCGGGCCTTACTGGTAATGTTTTACGGGACTAAAGTCCCGTGCCCCGATATGAATGGCAGGTCTTATTTACTGAAATCGTAGAATTTCAACATATCCGCTATATTCAACCCCTTGCTTTTCCAGAGTCTGATAAGCTTTTGCTTTTCCTGGCCATTGTAACTGTAGCGGTCTCTCAGTTTGTCAAAATTCATTCTGTACGGCTGCTTGTAGCCAGCCTGCCGCTCGGGCTCATGGCGGCGGCGTTCGATTTCCATAGCCCTTGCCCAGCCTTCGTTATGGTGTTTCAGCGCTGTTACCATTTCTTCCGGAGGCTGGTGAAGTATACGTTTTTTCGACTTGTTAGGGCGTTTCTTCATGTCCTGAGTGTAGCATAGTAAATGAATAATGCAAGAGCAATCATGCCCTTCAAAATCAGACGGGAACGCCTCCTTTCGGTTATCTGTACGCTTGCGCAGATGCTGGTAAGGACAACGCCGGGAGATATCAGAGGGGGGAAATCTCCAGCCCAAGGGCTTTGAGCATCTGCACCCGCAGGTTATCGTAGTGATTCTGGCCTGCCGGCTTGCAGATGAGGGATTTATCGAGTCCGATGCTGAGGCTTCCTGTCATGTTGCCCTGGTTATCGAGAAAAACGAAAACATCCTGACTGAGGAAGATGCCGGCGAAATTGACGCCGCAGGGTTCCAGTTTCATCCACTTGGGCGCGGAGGCCCAGCGCTGCACCAGCCGGCGGAACTCATCGTTCACCGGCACGGTGGGAAATTCTTTTCTCGTGGTTTGCATGCTCCAGCAATCGCCATCCTGGCGTATCTGGATGAGCTGCACCTGCTCAGCCTGTTGCATGAGCTGCTGATACTTTGCCCGGTCTTGTTCTTCTAACATGCTACCTGCCAGATAGGGTACGCCACCGTCCAGATACCCCTGTTCCGGATTATCCGGGAAAAGTTCCCTGGGTGGAATCGGCACGTAGCCTTCCTTCAGGGCTTCTTGTTTGTACATGTGCCAGTAGACCTGCTGGCAGCAGGTCATGAACAGGACAATGGGGAGAAGAAAAAGCTTTTTCATATCTGTGTGGAGAGTGTAATATAAAAAATCAATGTCTAGCGTTTTCTGTGCCCACCATGGCGCTTCGAAGCTTCGGGGCTAGTTTTTCTGCGGTGATGGTCTTGAAATGCAGCCGGGGCGGGGAGTCGATGCCACGGAGCTTGGTGCTGAGGTTGAAGTTCAGGCGGGAAATGAGGCGGTCGTTCCAGAAATCGGCGTGCAGGATGATGTGGGTCGGATTCAGGGTGCAGGTGAGCAGCTGAAGCAGGCGCGCCAGCATTTCTTCCACCATGGCGTGGTCGGCGTAGTCCAGGCTGGCCCAGTCCTGGGGCAAGGGAAGATGCTGCAGCAGCGGGCAGGGGGTTACCACGTGATTCCGCCTCAATGCACCCTGCGGGGCTTCGCCGCGCAGCAGAAGCAGGGTGAGGGTGTTTTCCTTGTCGCTTACCAGCGATTCGGCTGCTGAATACTCGTGCACCGGGCAGTGGTGCCGCTTCTGCAGGTGGGCGTGCAGACTTCTGCCCAGCCCGGGGGGCAGACAGATGCGCTGTAGCTTGTGGTGGCGTGCGGCGCTATCCAGCCATTCATCCAGACTCTCGGCATGAAATTGCACAAAGCGGGCTTCCTTCTGCTCTATCTGCCGGCCATGCAGGTCCAGCAGTTCGTAGCTCAGCAGGGTACAGTGGGCTTCCGGGGTGGCGGTGATGAGCGCCACGGCGGCATGCCCGGCATTGAAATGATACACCCGCACCGGGCGCCCGCCGCCGGATGGTATGCTCTCCCCGGCGATGAGTACTCCCTCTTTTTCCAAGGCGGCCACGGCGGCATTCGTGCTCACCAGACTCAGCCCCACAGCCGCCGCAATCTGCGGTCGCGTGGCCTGGTGCTGCTGCTGCATGAAATGCGTGATTCTTGCCTTGGAAGTCATAACTTAATAAAGCCGCCTAAGAAAGTATAGAAAATTTTCTTGAAGAAGCAAGCATTATTTCATAATGAGATGCTTAGGAGGACAAAAAGTGAGTAAAGACAGGGGAAGAGAAGGACAAAAACTCGACAGTGAGCGGGAAATCTGTTATTCTTACCTTAACCACACAGAGAACACTATTATGAAATATATCTTTGTAACCGGCGGTGTTGTTTCCTCCCTGGGTAAAGGCCTTGCCGCAGCGTCCATCGGCACGCTGCTCGAGCATTGCGGCCTTGAGGTGACCATGCAGAAGTTTGACCCGTATCTGAACATCGACCCGGGCACCATGAGCCCCTACCAGCACGGTGAAGTGTACGTGCTGAATGACGGTGCCGAGACCGACCTTGACCTTGGCCACTACGAGCGCTTTATTCATTGCGAGCTTTCCCGCCTGAACAACCTGACCAGCGGTAAGGTGTTCGAGCGCGTGCTGGAGAAGGAACGCCGCGGCGATTATCTGGGCAAGACTGTGCAGTACATCCCGCACGTGACGGACGAAATCAAGCAGCGTCTCTATGACCTGACCGAGAAGAACAAGAACTGCGACGTGATTATCACCGAAATCGGTGGTACCGTGGGTGATATCGAAGGCTTCCTGTTCCTGGAATCCCTGCGTCAGTTCAGCCAGGAGGTGGGTCGCCACAACTGCTGCTTCATCCATGTGACCCTGCTGCCCTACATCAAGGCTGCCGGTGAGACCAAGACCAAGCCCACGCAGCAGAGTGTGGCCAAGCTGCGCGAAATCGGTATCCAGCCGGACATGATTGTGTGCCGCACGGAGATGGACAACCTGACCGATGAGGAGAAGCGCAAGATTGCCATGTTCTGCAACGTGCCCGCCTCCAACGTGGTGGCCTTCTGCGACGTGAAGCACAGCATTTATGAGTGCCCCATCGACCTGGGCCGCGATAAGGTGGACCGCATCGTGACCGATGTGCTGGGTCTGACCGTGCCCAAGCCCAAGATGGACGACTGGCAGAAGTTTGTTGGCCGCGTGATTCATCCCTCCCACAGCGTGCGCATCGCCGTGGTGGGCAAGTACATTTCTCTGCAGGATGCCTACAAGTCCATTTACGAAAGCTTCACCCACGCCGGTGCAGCCAACGACTGCCGCGTAGAGGTGGTGCGTGTGGATGCCGAGGCGCTGACCCACGGTTCCTGCGAGGAGCTCATTGGCAAGGTGGATGGCATTCTGGTGCCCGGTGGCTTCGGCGACCGCGGCGTGGAAGGCAAGATTAAGGCCGTGCAGTATGCCCGTGAGAACAACATCCCCTTCCTGGGTATCTGCCTCGGTATGCAGGTGGCCGTCATCGAGTTCGCCCGCAACGTGCTGGGCCATGCCGATGCCAACTCCACTGAGTTCAATAAGGACAGCAAGGCCCCCGTGGTGTGCCTGCAGGAGGAGCAGAAGCACATCGAGAACATGGGCGCCACCATGCGCCTGGGTGCATACCCCGCACACATCAAGCCCGGTACGCTCTGCAGCAAGCTCTACGATAACAAGGAAGTTATCTCCGAGCGCCACCGCCACCGCTACGAGTTCAATGCCGACTTCCGCGAGGAGGTGGAGAAGGGCGGTATGGTGATTTCCGCAGTGAACGATGAGCACGGCCTGGTGGAAGTGGTGGAGCTTCCCTCGCATCCCTTCTTCATTGCCTGCCAGTACCACCCCGAGTTCCAGAGCCGTCCGAACAGCGCTCACCCGCTCTTCTCCGGTCTGGTGGCTGCCGCGCTGGAAGCCCAGCAGGCATAACGCACAACGATTTATACCCGGCGGTGGGCGCAGTTTTGCCCGCCGCCGATTTTTCTTCTTCCTATGATTGATATACTGGTAGTTCTGGCGTATTTCTGCGCCATTTTCGGCATCGGGCTCTATGTGGGCCGCAAGCAGGAGAGCCTGGAAAGCTATGCCCTGGGCAATCGCAATCTGCCCTGGTGGGCTATTCTGGCCTCCATTCTGGCGGCAGAAATCAGCGCAGCCACCTTCCTGGGCGCACCTGGTGAGGGTTTTGCCCTGCGCAATTTCACCTATGCGCAGCTGGCCATCGGTACTATTCTTGGCCGCATCATTGTGGGGCGTCTCTTCCTGAAGCCTTATTACCAGTACAATGTGGTTTCCATTTATGAGTATCTGGAGAAGCGCTTCGGGCTTACCACCCGCCGCTGGGCCAGCATCACCTTCCTCATCAGCCGCGTACTGGCCAGTGGCACGCGCCTGTTCTTTGCCGGCATTCTGCTGGTGATTGCCTATATGATGGTGACCGGGCAGGACAGCGCCGGACAGATGGAAACCGTGGTTATCTACATTGCCGCGCTCACCTTCATTACCATCGCCACTGCGGTGTACACCACCCTGGGCGGGCTTAAGGCTGTGGTGTGGACGGATGTGCTGCAGGCTTCCATTCTGGCTGTTTCCCTGGTCACCACTATTGGCGTGCTGCTCTTCAGCATCAAGGCCGATGGTAGCTGGTGCGCCGCCTGGGATGCTATCTGCTACCACCTGGGTAACATGGACTACAACCCCTGTGAAATCAAGAACCTGAAACCCTGGGCCTTCTTTGATTCCGGGCTTACGGGGCAGGGGCTTGTGGAGGATATCAAGAATATCCTGAGCAGTGAATACACCCTGTGGAGCGCGATTCTTGGCTCCACCTTCATCACCATGGCTACCCACGGCACCGACCAGGACATGGTGCAGCGCATGCTGGCCGCCCCGGACAGCAAGAAGGGTGCCCGCGCGGTGATTCTCTCCGGCCTCATGGATATGCCCATCGTGCTGGTATTCATCACCTGCGGTATGCTCCTGTTTGTGTATTTTGCGCAGAACGGCATTACCCCGCCTGAGAAGCAGATTGAGATTTTCCCCTGGTTCATCATTCACTGTCTGCCGGTGGGTGTGCGCGGTCTGCTGGTGGCTGCTCTGCTGGCCACGGCCATGGGCTCACTTTCCACAGCACTGAATGCTCTGGCCACCACCGCCACCCGCGACTGGTATGTGGACGTGTTCCGTCCGCAGGCGGAACAGGCTGAGCAGCTGCGTGCTGTGCGCTGGCTCACTGTGTTCTTTGCTGTGCTGCTTATCGTGGTGGGTGCCGGCACCGCCTGGCTCACCGTGATGGACCCGACCGTGCGCATTCTTCCCATTGCACTTGGTATTTTCGGCTACACCTACGGCTCTCTGCTGGGTGTGTTCCTGCTGGGCATGCTCACCCGCAGCCGTGGTAATGACCTGGGCAACTGCGTGGCCATGCTCAGCGGTTTTGCCGTGGTGATTCTGCTGGAAATAGGTGGCCGCCAGGGCTGGCTGCCGGCCATTGCCTTCCCCTGGCGCGTGACTGTTGGTACCCTGGCTACTTTTGCCGTGGGCTGCCTGTTCCGCACGCCCGTATCTCATGCCGCTCAGTCGCAGCAGAACGATTGATGCTTTTCATTGAAACCGGGCGGGAAGTGCAGAAGTCTCCCGCCCGGTTTCATCCTTTTCTGTGTGACTCGGAAAACGCGCAGAAAAACTGCACAGAATCAAGAAAAAAGGCTTGCCAGTGGGGTGGGGATTTAGTAGAATCTCGCACCGCGTCTTCCCCCGGTGGCATACAGGTGCCTCATGAGCTGCCGGGTAGGGGCCTTAGAGGAAGTGCGTAAATCATTAACCTATAAACATCATTATAATGAGCAACACTGAACTGGAAGCTTTGATTAATGCCAAGCTTCCGAACTTCCGCAAGGGTGACATCGTGAACGGTACCATCCTTGAAATCCGCCCGCAGGTAGTCCTCGTGGACATTGGTTACAAGTCTGAGGGTGTCATCCCCGTTTCCGAGTTCGAGGACGAGGAAATCGAGGTGGGCGATCAGATCGAGGTGCTTCTTGAGAGCCTCGAGAACGACGAGGGTCTCGTCGTACTTTCCAAGGAGAAGGCTGCCCACAAGCAGAACTGGGACAAGATCGTGGCCGTTTACAAGGACGGTGGTCTGGTTAAGGGTAAGGTTAAGAGCGTTGTTAAGGGTGGCCTCATGGTCAACGTCGGCGTGGAAGCCTTCCTTCCGGGTTCTCAGGTGGACATCATCCCGCCCAAGGATCTCAACGAGTTCGTGGGCAATGTATACGAATTCAAGATTGTGAAGGTGAACGACGAGCGCAAGAACATCGTTCTCTCCCGTCGCGAGGTCATCGAGGCCGAGCGCAGCGAGCAGCGCCAGCGTTTCCTGGAGACCGTGGCTATTGGCGACCGCGTGAAGGGCCTGGTGAAGAATATCACCGATTTCGGCGCTTTCGTGGACCTCTCCGGCATGGACGGTCTGCTTCACATCACCGACATGAGCTGGGGTCGTGTGAACCACCCCTCCGAGCTGCTTCACATCGGCCAGGAGCTGGAGGTTCTCATTCTCGACGTGGATCGCGACAAGGAGCGCGTATCCCTCGGTCTCAAGCAGCTGTCCGACAACCCCTGGGCAGACATCGAGGCCAAGTACCCCATCGGTTCCCAGGTCAAGGGCCGCGTGACCAAGCTTCTCGCCTACGGCGCCTTCGTGGAGCTGGAGAAGGGCGTGGAGGGTCTGGTGCACGTGTCCGAGCTCAGCTGGACCAAGCGCATCACTCGTCCCAGCGACGTTCTGTCCCTGGACCAGGAGATCGAAGCCATCGTGCTCAACATCTCTGTGGAAGAGCAGAAGATTTCCCTCGGTATCCGTCAGCTCGACGAGAATCCCTGGGAAGCCATCGAGAACCGTTTCCCCGTGGGTACCGTTATCTCCGGCGCTGTGCGTAACCTTACTCCCTACGGCGCCTTCGTGGCTCTGGAGGAAGGCATCGACGGCATGATCCACGTGTCCGACATGAGCTGGACCCGCAAGATCAACCACCCCTCCGAGGTGCTCAAGAAGGGCGACGTTGTGGAGGCTCGCGTGCTGAACATCGACAAGGAGAACCAGCGCGTATCCCTCGGCATCAAGCAGCTTGAGACCGACCCGTGGGAATCCATCGACGCTCGTTTCAAGGTGGGCGACCTCGTTTCCGGTACCGTGGCCAAGATTGCTTCCTTCGGTGCATTCGTGAACCTGGACGGCGACATCGACGGCCTCATCCACATCTCCCAGCTTTCCGAGGAGCACGTGGAGCGCGTGAAGGACGTAATCAAGGTGGGCGACGATATCAAGGCCCGCGTGATCAAGGTCGACAAGGTGGAGCGCCGCATCGGTCTTTCCATCAAGGCTGTGAACTACGATCCCGAGCAGCTGCGTCGCGAGACCGCCGCCTTCGAGACCGTACGTGCCGGCGACATGGTGGGTCTGGAGCAGGCCTTCAACCTGGCTGCCCTGCAGTCCGAGGAGTGGAGCCCCTCCCAGAACTAAGCCATACGAAGCTTAGCTTCTACCAAAACTTCAAGAACCGCTGCGGGCAACCGCAGCGGTTCTTTCGATTACGACCGACGCGGGCGGCCTTCTCATTCGCTCATTACAGGGGACGCGGACATTGTTTAGGCTTGCAGACAACGAAATAACAGGCTAGAATGATGCATATGACGAAGCGTGCTCTTTTCTGCATTCTGGCCGCCATGCCGGCCATGGCAACAGATTTTCCTCCTCCTATTCCCGATGGCCCTGTGGAATATAGTGATGTGAATTACGATGCTGGTTATGGGGACTACGATCCCTATGCCGCACCCAGTTATGCCCCGGCAAAGGTTCAGGCGCCCATGGCTGCAGGCAGCTCTGCCCGCCGCGGGTATGTGAATCTGAATGCCTATTCCTCCAATTACCAGGTTCGCGGTATGGGGGTGAGAGATGCGTTCAGTAAATATGGGTATTCTTCCCTCAGTGCGGCGTACCAGTTGCCCGTGCGTGCTCTTTCGGCATACGGCCTGCAGCACCGTATCAGCGGTGAATTCGGCGTTATCTGGGATGCCTCCTGCCTGCTGGGCGATGTTCCCACCACCCGCCTGAGCTATGGGATTGGCAAGGAGATTTTCCCTAACCTTATTGCTGAGGTCGGGTATACTTTCCGCCACGGCGGCCTGGAGGGGTATATGGCCCGCCATTACGATGGCGCTTCCAGCCGTTCTACGCAAGAACTGTATGCCAGCCTGACGTTCAATGATTACCAGAAGGGATTCTTTGGCAAGCTGGAAGCCGGTGTAGGCTTCTACGGCCTTACGGGCCTTTATGCAGATTTCGAGCTTGGTTACCGATTCACGGACGTGATGCTTCGTGGCAACACCGGTGTGGATATGGAAATCTCCGTTGGTGCTGCGCCCTCAGTAGGGTACTGGGGAAGTGATGTGGAAGGCACAGATGCCTGCCGTGTGAAGGTGGCGCTGCTTCCGTATTCCCAGACCGGTACCTACGGACGCGATGCTCAGTTTTATGTAAAGCCCTGGATTCAGTGCTCCTGGACGGGTAGCAACGCTGCAAAGATTGACCGCGTAACGAAGGGTGCTGGCCCCATCGACCACTTCCAGATTACCCTGGGCTTCGATTGCGGACTTAATTTCTGATAAAAAAAGCTTGCAAGGAGTATTCTCCTCGTGTAGAATGCTCCCGCAACGCGCCGGATTAGCTCAGTGGTAGAGCACCCGATTTGTAATCGGACGGTCGTCAGTTCGACCCTGACATCCGGCTCTCGCAACAAAAGGGCCGCTGCTCCAGAGATGGTGCAGCGGCCCTAAGTATTTACAATTGACATGCCAGTGGCAAAGTATTATCATGCCGGCATGAAAATTTTCCCGATTCTGGCAACAATGCTGGCCGCTGGCCTGGCTATGGCTGAACCCCCGGTGCCTGCAGTGCAACAGCCTGTGCAGGCTGATGTGATGACCATGACCCAGGATGCCCGCTGCAAGCAGGTGGTGGTTACCTGTCTTATCAATGGGCAGCCCATGCGCATGATGCTGGATACCGGGGCCACCCACACGGTGCTGCATGAGGAAAGCGCAGAAAGCCTGAAGGATGCCCGCTGGATTGATACCAGCAGAATGCTGTTCCGGGGGAATTCTGCCCAGCGCCCCAGGCTGCTGGTGGCGAATTTGCTGGCTGGCCCGGCAGAATCGGCAGAGCACCCCTTCATGGTGATGAATCTGGGGGCCGTGCGCAGCATGATGGTTGAGAAGATAGACGGAATCCTGGGCATGGATATACTGCGTGCTGTTCCGTTTACCTTTGATTTGCGCAAGAATGAATTTTACTGGGGAATTCCGCAGGATGCGCAGCTTACTCCGCTGTATGCCGAGGCAGATGGTACGGGCCGAGTTATTGTGCAGGGGAAGTGCGGGGAGCAGACGGTGCGTATGCTGCTGGATACCGGCAGCAGCGTAACCCGTGTGGTGGCCAGCGAATGGACTCCCGGTGAGGGGGCTGAAGTAGGCGCCCGGATGGGTAATATCGATGAATCCATGGGTATTCGCCTGATGGAGGGCAAGCCCGGAGACCTGGAATTGGGTGCTGGCGTGGTGGCAATGGGTATTACCCCGCTGCTGTGTGATGCCAGAGATGTTCCCATGCTGGGCATGGACGCCTTGCAGGGCCTGGTGCTGGTGCATGTGCCCTCAGAGGAAACGCCCCACGGCATATTCCTGATTGCCCAGTAAAGCTGAATCCTTCCCATGTATAAACTTGCCTTATCCATTTGTCTGCTGTTCCTCAGCAATGTGGTGATGACTTTTGCCTGGTATGGCTTCCTGCGTAAGCCGGGTGAAAGCGCCGCTGCGCCCATGTGGCAGCTTATTCTGATGAGCTGGGGGCTTGCACTGCTGGAGTATTGCTTCATGGTGCCGGCCAATCACCTGGGGCGTGCTTATGGGCTCTCCCTGGCTCAGCTCAAAATCATGCAGGAGGCTCTTACCTTGAGCATCTTTGTTCCTTTCATGATTTTTTACATGGGGGAGCAGTGGAAATGGGACTATCTCTGGGCTTTCCTTTGTGTGCTGGGCGCTGTGTTCTTTGTGAACCGGGAGGCTCTGATGGGAAGCTGACGGGAGTATGGTTTTTCATTGACCAAACGGGGATAGTGATGTATCCTTGCTGCGCGTATGGCAACTCTTTCCTCTATAGATATTTTCGGTATTCCGTATGTGGCTTCCAACCTGCAGGAGGCGGGGGCTTCCTGGGTGAAGCAGGCGCAGGAGACTCAGCAGCCGGTGTTGCTGGCTCATTCGGACGTGCATGTGCTGACGCGGGCTCTGCATGATGCCGCCGATTATGGGGCAGGGCTGCGCACTTTCGATTTTATCTGCCCGGACGGCATGCCTATTGTGTGGCTGATGCGTCGCAAGGGCGCTGCGGCCAATCGCCTGTACGGCCCGGATGTCATGGAAACCATGTGGGACATGGGGCGCTCCGCGGGATTGAAGCATTTCCTGCTGGGCGGAAGCGAGGAAGCCATAGCCCGCCTGAAGGAGAATCTGGGGAATCGCTATCCCGGGGCAGAAGTAGCGGGGCATTATTGCCCGCCCATGCCGCCGTGGCCGGAGGGTGAGGACGAGCGCATGCTGGCCGCCATCCGCCAGAGCGGGGCACACTGCGTGTGGGTTGGTCTGGGCTGTCCGCGCCAGGAACGCTGGCTGTTTGAACACCGCGAGCAATTACCGCCTGCCTTGTATTTCGGCGTGGGCGCTGCGTTCAATTTCCACGCTGGTCTTGTGCAGCAGGCGCCGGCCTGGGTGCGTTCACACGGGCTGGAGTGGCTCTACCGCCTTTGCAAGGAACCCCGCCGTCTGTTCAAGCGCTATCTGGTGCACAATACCCGCTTCATCTGGTATTGCCTTACACGCAGAATCTGAGTTTGTTACTTTCCGGGGTCCACCAAGGTGCGTTTGCTGAATTCGTATATGCTGCAGGGGATGGCAGCTATGCCATACACCAGCGGAATGGCTGTGTTGGCCAGTAGGCTTCCCGGCACGTCAATGCAGACAAAGGAGAGAGCGGCAAGAGGGTAGGCGTACCAGGCGTGTTTGTTGGTACGCGCCGGGGTGACTGGTATAATGAATCCCCTTTGAGTGTTGCAGAGGTGAGAGCCCACATTCTGGTGCTCACTGGTGACCATTTTCCCGTAATAGCGCTGGGCGTTTTTGGGTAGTTCGCGCTGCCAGCCATGCTGAAGCTGAGTAGTTGTCGGGTTGCAGTTCAGGGAATCGATGGTATAACCTGTCACCTGGCGGGTCTGCTTCACCGGATAGGCTCCTCCGGGGATTGCCTGCCCGGGACGGAGGCCGAATACATCGTCCTTTTTCACATCTGCCGGCGTCAGCTGGCGGTACACATAGCACTGCGGTGCGCCGGAAATGGGTACAAACTGGCCGCTTGTGAAATCATTGGGCTTGAAATGGCTCACCTTATCGCGTCCCACACGCCGCACGCTGGTCAACACGCCTTGCAGGTAGAGCTTGCCATTGTGCTGGTAAATTACCAGGTTTTTCTGTTCCGGCAGAATGACGGCCTGATACTGGCGTCCGCGGTCTGCACACGCACGATGCGTGTTCACGCAGACGCAGCTGTTCAGCAGAAATGCTGTTGCCGCAAACAGAAGGAGAGAGAAAAATTTACCCATGTCTTGCAGTATAGCAATTGTATTGCGGCTGCGCAAGCCAAAACTGCCGTAACTCGCGGCGGGTGTATTCCTGCTCTGCGGCTGCGGCAGTGCGGGTTGGCCGGGCTGCTTATTCGGGGTTGCCGCCCATGACCCAGCGGTAGAAGTTGCAGCCTACGAAATTGCCGACCACGATGATGCCGTAGAAGGGCAGGATGCTGCCGAGGTTGGCGCACCAGTAATCCAGCGGGGCGCAGGAATAGAAATACGCATCAGCAATGCAGTGCGGGAAACCGCACACAATGAACAGCGGCACGCCGAAGAGCATGGGCATGTTGTTGCCCTTGCGGGCGAAGGTGACGGCGGTGGTCATGATGAAGCCGCAGCCGATGGCAAGCAGGCCGCCATTCACCAGCCCCAGATCCAGCCGGCTCTGCAGCAGGGCTTGTGCGGTTTCCTGCAGCGGCATAGGGCTCAAGCGGGTGAAGATACCCATGGTGGCGCAGCCGATGATGTTGCCCAGCAGCACCAGCAGCATCAACCCTACCTCATTTTTGGCAATGAAACCTGCCGTGCCGGTATACAGACGGAGCTTGTAGCAGATAACGGAGATAAGGGCAAAGGCGAAGATGACGCAGCCGGCCAGAAAATCGCCGGAAGATTTGAGGGCAAGGAACCCGAACCCGGCTGTGCCGATGCAGATGCCGGACATGAAGGCTGAGCGGAGGATGTTGAAAGTAGCCATGTTTTTGCGATACTAACAGATAAAGTTGTTCAGAGCAACGAAAAATGCATCCCTAAGCCTAAAAAAACGCGCAGATTGTCGCATTATGTCTAAGCTTATTCTCGACAAACGGTCATCAATGTGGTTTAGTATTGCCACGTTTATCCTTTTCACACGCATATGAAGTCCTACACGATTTTCCAGAAGTCTGACGACGCTACGGTTAATGCCTTCCTTGAGTGGATGCGCAATCAGGAGCGTAACGTGTACCGCGCAGCTCTTCGCGAGCTGGGTGCCCTCAAGAAGCTGCGTCCCCAGTACATGCAGCAGAAGCCTGTTGCAGAGCAGTTTGAATGGATTAAGAAGATGCTCGCCTGGAAGCCGGCTGAGACGATTGCTGACCACCTGCTGCAGGTTTGGCTGATTCGTAAGCACGAGGGTATGCTTGTGAGCTTCATTGAGAAGCTGGGTATTGAGCACAACGGCCACGGTGTGGTGGATGTGCTGCCTGAGACTCTGGATGCCGATAAGCTGAAGGAAGCTGTGGATTCTCTGTTTGAGACCTATCCCGCCGGTGCTGTTTCTGTGTATCTGCACATGTTCCAGAACCAGACCGAGGAAGGCTGGCCCGAGCTGCAGGCTATCCTTGATAACGATGAACGCGTTACCATCAAGTAATTTCTGAAACCGTAAAGCGGTCGGCCCGGGCGGGGAACTGCCCGCCGGCCGCTTTTCTTTTTTCTGCTCTGCCCATGACCGAGGATGAACAGTTTATGCTGCTTGCCATGCGCGAGGCTGAGAAGGCCCGCGAAGCCGATGAGGTGCCTTGCGGCTGTGTGGTGGTGAAGGAGGGGCGCGTCATTGCCCGCGGCTGGAATCAGGTGGAGACTCTGAAAGATGCCACGGCCCATGCCGAGATGCTGGCCTTGACGGCGGCGGAGGCTGCCGTGGGCGATTGGCGCCTGGAGGGCTGCACGGTGTACGTGACCAAGGAGCCGTGCCCCATGTGCGCCGGGGCTTTGGTGCATTGCCGCCCGGACCGTGTGGTCTTTGGTATTCCCGACCCCAAAGGTGGCGCTTGTGGCGGGTGGATTAACCTGCTGGATTCCAATCCGCCCCTGAACCACAAGTGTGAAGTGCAGGGCGGGGTGCTGGGCGATGCCTGCCTGGAGCAGTTTCAGGCATTTTTTCGCGCGGCGCGTGCCGCTGCCAAAGAACGCAAACGCCGGATGAGAGAGGAGGAACAGGATGCTTCCGCAGATTGAAATTTACGTAAACGTGGAGAATGACTGGGTGACGGAGCCGCTTGCAGAGCGATTCCGCGAGGCGCTGCAGAGCCTGCTGCCTGAGCTTCTGGCCGCACCCAAGGGGCCGGACCATGTGCTCTCTGGTCTGGATGTGGTGGAAATCTCCATTGTGGATGATGCCACCATTGCAGAAGTGCATGGTGAATTCCTGGATGATCCAACCGCCACAGATGCCATCACCTTTCCCTATGGTGAGGTGCTGGTGAGCTGCGATACAGCTGCCTCCTATGCCGCGGCGCACGGCCTGCCCCGGGAGGAAGAGCTGTTCCGTTACATGGTGCATGGCCTGACCCACCTGCACGGATATCTGGATTATGACCCTGCTGACCGCGAAGCTCTTTTTGCGGTGCAGGAACCTCTTGTAACCCGTTATTTTCCCGAAGAACGGCATTAAAGGGGGATTCCTATGAGAATAACAGGATTATAATGTTGACTTGCGCTTGAAATCGGAGTATAGAACCTGGTGATATGAGTTTAATTCCGTGGGCTATGATGGTTGCCTCTTCTGTGGCAGTAGACCAGTTGAAAGAAACTCCGCTGCATGAAGGCAGCGGCAGTGTGGCGGAGCCTCGCCATCACTTCCGCTGGATAATGGAGAATGATTCAGCCGTGATGGATGACCGCAACTATACACACGGCACTCGTTTTGATTACCTGCAGGATCTGGCAAAGAATCCGAATCATGCCATCGGCATCAGTTTCACTCAGAATATCTATACTCCGCAGTTGCATACGCATGGTGCCGTGCCCGGGCAGCACCCCTATGCCGGTTATCTGGCACTGGGTGTGGGGCATGTGTACCGCGGTGAGAACGTGGGCAGCACGGTGGAATTCCAGCTGGGAACTACCGGCAAGGCATCCGGCGCCCGCGAAATGCAGGATGCCATTCACAAGTCCTGTGGGCTGGAGCGCTGGGATGGCTGGAACGACCAGATTCGCGGCGAAGTTACCTTCCAGTTCTCCGCTCAGCAGGATTTCCGCCTCCCCTGGGCAGAGACAACCCTGGCTAATGGTATGCAGACGGATGCCATGTTCTACACTCGCGAGGAACTGGGCACTGTTTCCATTTCTGGTGGGGCTGGGATGAACTTCCGCATCGGTTATAACCTGCCCAGCGCCATGCAGATGACCCGCAACCTTTCTGCAAGCTACGCTGGTGGCACGATTCGCAAGCCTGGCTATAATCCGGATGCTGCGTCATATTTCCTGGTAGCTGGTGCCTCGGTGGATTATGTGGCGCGAGATATGTTCATTGACGGCGGCGTATTTCATGATTTTGAGCGAACCTGCAGCCGCCAGCCATGGCAGGTCGAGGGACGCCTGGGTCTGGGTGTACGCCGCAAGGGAGTGGATTACTATGGTGGTATCTTTGTTCGTTCCCGCGGTTTCCGCACGCAGGATTATTGCACAGCCATGGGCACTTTCTCCATGACGTTCAACTGGTAAATGACGACTCTTCTTAAAGCCGGGCTCATGGCCCTGGGGGCAGCCTGTGTGCTGCTGCTTGCGGGGGCTTTCCCTTTGCTGGGGGCTCCGGAGGTGTACCGCAGCGGTGCTGTGCTGCTGCTGGGGGCTATCAGTGTGCTGCTCTGCCTGTGGGGCGGGTGGCGTCTGGCCACCGGGCTGCGCGGGCAGCTGATATGTGGCCTGGTGTTCCTCTTCTTCACCATTACGGGGCTTAATATGCTGTTCCTGTATGGTGCCAAGGCTCTGGAGTATGCCGCCATCGGCGGTGCCATGTGGGCCGGCTTTGTGGGCATGGGCTGTGTGGCGCTCACGGGCGTGGTGTTCATGGCCGTGTTCGGCTTCCTGTGCTACCGGGTCATGAACAAGCGCATTCTCTGGCTGGCCGGAGCTCACTGGGCTGTGGCTCTGCTGGGTATCGGCGCTTTTGTGGATGCTGCGTATGAGGTGCGCGTGCCTGTGACGCTGCCGGCAGATGGCAAAACGGAATTGACGGAGCTGTTTCTGGATGATGGCCGGCATCTGCCCCTGGGCTTCCGGCTCCGCGTGGATGGTTTTACGGTGCAGCATTATGATGATGCCACCTACACGATATATTCCTTTGAAAATGGCCGCCCGGGGGCTGCGCAGCCGGTGGAGCGCCGGGGCGATACGCTGCACCTGGGTGCGGAGAGCTGGCCTGTCAGTTTGCTGAAGTCTGCCCCGGGCATGCCGCATCCTTTCCTGATGCTGCCGGGCACGCCGACCCGCGTGCTGATGCAGCAGCCTGGCACGGTGCGCGATTACTGCGCCCGCCTGGTGGCCTTCACCGACCACCGCGGCCGCCCGGAGACGCATACGGCAGAGCTGCGTGTGAACTCTCCCTTTGCCTGCAAGGACTGGCGTTTCTCTCTTTCCTCATACCGTGAGCAGAATGGCCAGGTGGAGGTGCTGATGCAGGCCCGCCGGGCTCCCGGTCGCTTTGCTGCCCTGTGTGGTATGGTGGGTATTATTATCTGCACCGCTGCCTGGTGCTGGTGGAGAAAGGAGGAAGTGGCATGACGATGCTGGTTTACACGCTTACGATTTTTGCCCTGTTGCTCTGCTGCGGCAGCGTGGTGGCAGCACTGCTGAATCGGGCAGGGGATTCCCGCCGTGCATTTGATGCGGCCTGGGTGGTGGCCGTGCTTCTTTTTGTGGCGGATTGGGTGCTGGCCCAGGCTCCGCCTTTCGGCAATATGCGCCATGTGCTGGCCTTTTTCCCGCTCGTCATGGTGCCGGCGGCGCATTATCTGCGTCGTTTCCGAGGGCTGGAGCTCACTTCCTGGCTGGCGGCAGCTTCGGCGCTGGCTCTGGTCGGGGCGCTCTGCATGCCGCTTCAGGCCACCTGGCGGCAGATGCCTGCCTTGCAATCTCCCTGGTTTGCCCCGCACGTCATTGCCTATGTGGTTTCCTACGGGCTCATGACGGTGGCGGCATTGCTCACCCTGGCATCGTTCCGGCGTGAGGAGAAACTGGCAGAGGCCGGGGAGGTGGTGCGCCTTTCGCTGCCCTTTATGACCTTCGGCTTGTGGAGCGGCGCGCTCTGGGCAGATGCCGCCTGGGGCGGTTACTGGGCCTGGGATATCAAGGAAGCCTGGTCGCTGCTCACCTGGTGCATTTACCTTATCTACCTGCATGTGGAGCGTTACTCCGCTTTTGCTTCCTGGCGTCGTCCCTTGCTTCTGCTCGGTTTTGCTGCGGTGGTCGTCACCTTCCTGGTGGTGAATCTGCTTCCGCGTATTGAGTCCATGCACTCCTACGCTCAGTGAGCCGGTACGAATTCGGGTAATTCACGTGCGCCGGCCTGGCGAAGCAGATTGGCGCATTCGCTGGCCTGCTGCTGAATGGCAAGATTGAGCGGGCGCAAGCCCTGGCTGTTCACTGTGTTTACGTTGATATCCGGGTGGGCCAGGAGCTTTTTCAGGCGCTCCGGCTGGTTCTTTTCTACCGCCAGGGCAAGTGCGGTGTTGCCCTCGTTGTTGGTGCTGTTGATATCCAGCCCCGGGTGTTGCAGCAGCAGGCCAATCATCTCCTCAGCTGCTTCGCCTGGGCTGTTTATCAGGCACATGAGCGGCGTGTTACCCAGGTTGTCCTTCCTGTTTACATCGATTTCCGGGTGTTCCAGCAGCATTTTCAGGTAGCTGGAATCATTGGCCCGGAGGGCAAGCGCCATGGGGGTCATGTGTTGGGGTGCGTCCTGTACGTTGACATCAACCTCCGGCTTCGCCAGCAGTTGCTGCGCGATTTCGGCATCTTCCTCATAGATGGCCAGAGCAAGGGCAGTCCACCCAGTGATGGAACTCCGGGTGTTGATGTTCACTCGTTTATTTTCCAGTAGCAGCCTGGCTATTTCAGAATTTCTGCGGAGGATAGCCACCTGCAGAGGCGGCATGTTATCGGATTCTTTCTGATTCGGGTCTGTTCGCTCGTCTGCCAGCAGCATTCTGACGCACTCGGGCTGATTGCCGTAGATGGCTTCCATCAGCAGGTTGTGCTTGTCATATCTGGCAAAGGGAACCTTCAGCCATCCTTCTATAACTGCGGTGTTACCACTTCTGGCTGCTTCGATCAGATTGGAAAGAAACAGACCGCCTATGAAGTCTGGTGCCAGACTTGCAACAATCCATGCGGCCAAAAGCAGCGCCAACTTTCTTCCCCACCTGGACTTTTTCCGGGGTGGGGTGCAGGTGGTGTAGACCTTGAATGCCGGCTTTTTCATTCCCCGCGTCAGAACTCGAAGCCCATCTGTTCGTGGATGGAATCATCCAGCGACTGCTGTTCATCCACTGCTGGAGCGGGGGCCGGAGTTTCTGCGGGTGCAGGGGTGGCTTCTGTTACCACGGGAGCCTCGGTGGAGCCATCGAGCAGGGCGCTCAGCGTGCCCACGGGTGTTTCCGTGGAGGCCATTTCTGCGGCACCTTCCTCGCCCTCGCCAGCGGCAGTGGGCATGATGCGGGAGATGCGTTCCACCTGGTTCTTGGTGACGATGTTGCCGAGCACACCGCGCCCCTTCACGCGGAGCTTGCCGAAATCAAAGGGAATCGGGCGGCGGAGGCGGCGCAGCTGGTTCTTGAGGTACACATTCACCTGCATGGTGCTGCTTTCCTCCTCCGTCTTGTGCACGGTGAAGAAGAACACGCGGCTGCCCTTGGTGCCCTGGGTGAGATGGTATTCCTTGTCGCGGGTGAAACCGCCCAGTTTGAAGCGCTTGGCGTAGGTGATGCCCTCCTTGCCATCGCGATAAATCATGTTGAACACCCAGTCGTCCGTGGGACGCAGCACGCTGATGTGCAGCAGCTTCTTGCCCACATAGAATTTCTCCTGTACGCGGCGCACGGTCAGCACGCCCTGGTTATCAATCACCAGGATATCGCTCATGGTGGAACACTTGTCGATAGGCTCGCCTTCCTTCTTGATGCCGTAGCCGGCAAAGCCTTCCTCGTCGATGTACAGCGTCTCGTTCTCCACGGCGGCCACGGCGCGGGTGACGGTATCGAAGGTGGTGAGCTCGGTGCGGCGGGGCCAGTTGTCGCCATACTTCTTCTGCAGTTTCTCGAACCAGCGGATGGTGTATTTGGTGAGCTGGGCCAGGTTCTTGCGGCACTGGTCGATTTCTTCCTCCAGACCGCGGATGTGTTCCTCGGCTTCGTGAATCTCGTATTTGGCAATCTTCTTGATGCGGATTTCCGTGAGGCGGATGATGTCGTCCCGCGTGATGGGGCGGATGAAATCCTGCACGAAGGGCTGCAGGCGTTCCTCAATCTCGGTGAGGGATTGCTCCCAGCTTTCGCTTTCCTCCAGCACCTTGTAGATGCGGTTTTCGATGAAGATTTTCTCCAGACTGGCCTGCATCCAACCTTCCTGCAGCTCGGCCAGCTGCACTTCCAGCTCGCGGCGCAGTGTATCCTTGGTGTTGTCGACGTTAATCTTGAGAATCTCGCTCACGCCCATGAAGACGGGCTTCTTGTCCACAATCACCACGGCCTTGGGTGAGATGCTTACCTGACATTCGGTGAAGGCATACAGGGCGTTGCAGGTTTTCTCTACATCCTGCCCGGCCTGCAGATGCACCAGAATATCGGCGGTGGCGGCGGTGTTGTCCTCAATTTTGGCTACCTTCAGCTTGCCTTTTTCCATGGCATTCTCGATGCTCTGGATAAGGGATTCTGTGGTGGTGCCGTAGGGGATTTCGGTGATGCGGATGAGCTTTTTGGTGCTGGTGTCCAGCTTGGCGCGGCAGCGCAGGCGGCTGTTGCCGGTGCCATCGTTGTAGCCGCTCACGTCCAGCAGGCCGCCTGTGGCAAAATCCGGGTAGAGCTCAAATTCCTCGCCACGCAGGTAGTGAATGGCGGCTTCGATGAGTTCGTTGAAGTTATGCGGCAGGATAAGGCAGTTCATGCCCACTGCAATACCCAGCGCACCCTGAGCCAGCAGCAGCGGGAACTTCACGGGCAGGGCCACGGGCTCCTTGTTGCGGCCATCGTAGCTGAGCTTCCATTCCGTCACCTTCGGGCTGTACACCACTTCCTTGGCGAACTGGGAAAGGCGGGCTTCGATGTATCGCGGAGCAGCGGCGGAGTCGCCGGTGAGAATGTTGCCCCAGTTACCCTGCGGGTCGATGAGCAGGCCCTTCTGGCCGAGAGTTACCAGTGCACTGCCGATGGAGGCATCGCCGTGCGGGTGGTATTTCATGGTGTCGCCTACAATGTTGGCCACCTTGTTGTAGCGGCCGTCATCCATGCGCTCCATGGAATGCAGAATACGGCGCTGCACGGGTTTCAGACCGTCAATGATATGAGGCACAGCGCGTTCCAGAATCACATAAGAGGCGTATTCCAGATAGTAATCCCCGAACATTTTCTGAATGAGACTCGGGTTTTCCTGCAGGTATACGGGTGTGATGTCTTTGCTCATGGATTGCGCGGATTTTATCATACATAGTGCGGCATATCAAGCAAGAAGCACGTGAATGTCATTGACAAAGTTCGACTTTGCGGCTAGAGTAGGGGCGATTGCGTATGAAGAAAAGTCTTTTTGCTCTGTTGCTGGTGCTTGTGATTGCTGCATCTGCTGTGGCTTATTGGTATGTTTCAGGCCGTGAAGCACAGACGGATAGCCCGGAAACTCCGGTACAGACGATTGAGGAACCAGCTGTTGAAGTAGCCCCCCAGCCTGAGCCTGCTCCCGTGGTTGAGGAACCGGCTCCTCAACCTGTGGTGGAAGAACCCGCTCCGGAACCGGCTCCTGAGCCCGAGCCCGCTCCGCTTCCTGCGCTGAATACTGAGGCTGAGGCCTTGCTGGCCAAGGCAGAGGCTGGTGATCCGGTGGCACAGTTCAATCTGGCCCGCCAGTATGTACTGGGCGAAGGTATGGCTATCAACCGCGAGGAATTCCTGCGCTGGTGCCGCACGGCTGCAGAGCAGGGGCTGCCGGAGGCCCAGTTCACCCTGGGCATGTGCTATCGCCAGGGGGTGGGTGTGGCCGCGGATGAGCAGGAGGCCACGCGTCTGCTTCAGCTCGCGGCCGATGCCGGGTACGCCCCGGCAGCCGAGCAGCTTAAATAAGTTTTAATACCAAAAATTATCTGATTTTTATGGCAAAGATTGTTGTACACGGCTCTGAGAATATCGTTAAGCCCGGTTTCTACATGCCCAACCGCTTCAGTGTGGAGGCGGGGAAGGTGCTGCACCAGCTGCTGGATGGCAAGGTGTGCTACCTGGTGGATTCCACTTTTGCGCCGGAAGAGGAGTTGATGAAGTACCTGGAGTCCAGCAAGGCTGTTATTGAGTATTTCGACTTCCGCGGCACCACCTCACTGGCAATGCGTGATTTAATTCGCGCCCGCATGGCCGAGGGGCTGAGCGTGGTGTTCCTGCCCGGCAAGGTGGCCAAGTATCGCGGTACTTACAGTGATGTTCCCTCCCCCTTCCTCCGCCACGTCGGTAGCCTGCATATCTCTACCACGCCGCTTTTCCTGGGGCACTATGGCGAGACTATCCGTACGCTTTACCGCGAATGCGCTGACCCCGCCTGCCATGAGGAGTTCTGCATTCTGCCCAGAATTGCCGCCGGTCCGCAGACCGGTGCCCGCATCATGGCCGCCTGGCTGGAGAAGGGTGCAGAGCTGTATGCCGCCCGCCCGCTGCTGGATACCTCGCTCACCACGAATCTGGTGCACGCCATGAAGCGCTTCCCCAAGGTTGAAGTGGTGGATGGCATGACCGGCAGTGCGCTGCCCAACTTCAAGGCGCTGGGCGTGAGTATGGCAGTGGCAAAGATGCTTCGCAAGCGCGATGACCGCCGCATCGGCGTGATTCTGCCCCCCGGCGCCGGTGGTGTGATTGCTACGCTGAGCTGCCTGCTGGCCGGTATTACCCCGGTGATGATTAACTATGCCACTTCCGCAGCAGCTTTTGAGAGCACCGTGCGCCAGGCAGGCCTCAAGACCTTTATTACGGCTCGTAAGTTCATGCAGAAGCTGCCTCAGTTTCCCTGGCCATCGGAGGAGAAGCTCATTCTGGTGGAAGACCTGCTGCAGAAGACCCCTAAGCTCACGCTTGCTTCCAATGTGCTGACTGCCAAGATGGCTCCCGCCTCGCTCATCTGCAGCATGTTCAAGACCGATTCCCGCAGTGGTGAGGATGAGGCTGTGATGCTCTTCACCTCCGGTTCCAGCGGTGAGCCCAAGGGCGTGGTGCTTACGCACCGCATGGTGATGGCCAACGTGGGCCAGTGCGCCTGCCGTCTGGATCTGACCGATTGCCGATTCCTGGCCAGTCTGCCTATTTTCCACAGCTTCGGCATGACGGTGAACATGATGCTGCCGCTGCTCACGGGCTGCATGGTGTGCTCCTACCCGAACCCGACCGATGCCCGCACGCTCAACGAGCTCATCAAGAAGTACCGCCTTACCCTGGTGTGCGCCACGCCCACCTTCGGCCGCGCCATGCTTCGCCGCGCTGAGCCGGATACCTACGAAAGCGTGCGCTACTTCGTGCTGGGTGCTGAAAAACTGCAGCCTGACCTGGAGAAGGAGTTCATTGAGAAGTGCGGCGTGTACCCGCTGGAGGGCTACGGCCTCACCGAGACCTCCCCGGTTATCGGCGCTAATATGCCCAACGTGGATTTGGTGCCGGGTTCCAAGTTCTTCATTCCTGGCACGGTGCGTCCCAGCATTGGTGCCTTCCTGCCGGGCATAGCTATCCGCATTACCGATGTGGATGACGACACCAAAGAACTGCCGCTTACCGAGCGCGGCATGATCTGGTTCAAGGGGGCCAATGTGTTCAGTGGCTATATCGGACGCCCGGAACTGAACAAGGAAATCTTCCACAATGGCTGGTTCAAGACCGGCGATATCGGCCAGATGGACCTCAACGGCTTCCTGACCCTGGGAGGCCGACTTTCCCGCTTCTCCAAGATTGGCGGTGAAATGGTGCCGCATGAGGGCGTGGAGCTGGCCCTTTCGCAAGGCTTCGGCCTGAGCGCCGAGGACGGCGTGCAGATTGCCATTGCCGGCGTGAGCGACCCGCAGAAGGGCGAGGCTCTCGTCCTCCTCTCCGCTTTGCCGCAGCACCAGCGCAGCTCTGAGGAGAAGGAAATACTCTCCTCCATCCGTACTATGCTGGCAGAGCAGTCCGTACCCACCCTCTGGGCTCCCAAGTACCTGGTGCCGGTGGAATCCATCCCTGTGCTCGCCACTGGCAAGCTTGACCTCCGCGGTTGCAAGCTCATGGCCGAGGAAGCATTGGGGATTCAGTCCTGAGCTTGTAAAATGTTATAATCAGAAAGCCTCCTGCTGTTCAGGGCAGGAGGCTTTCTGCATTAGTAGCAGTCAGCGTAGACTTGCCAGTCGTTTTCGCTGGCATTGTAAAAGAAGAAGTAATTTCCCAGGTCGCCGATAGTGAGGCCGGCGTTTTCATCGAAACTGATTTGCAGTACGAATTCGTAGCCTGCGGGAATGTCCGGCGCGCCTTGTGCGTAAGTGGGGTAGCCACCGAGTTTGTGCGTTTCGTAGTCTGCCGGATAGATGTCCTCCTGATAATCCCTCCCTCTGATTATTTCATGCTCGCAGATTTCCTCCCACAGTTCATCGCTGCCGCCACAGTCCGGCCATTTGGGAATGTCGTTTTCAACATGTTCGGGGGTGAGGATGCAGGGCGTCAGTTCGTCGGATGTGTAATCGCAGGGCTCCAGTCCCTCAGTGCTGGCATAGCCGCGGATGACGCAGCCCAGTCTGGGCTCTTCCTCCGGATCCATGGCCCAGGCTTCCTGCGGGGCGAAGATGGTGATGAGCTCCAGCTTTCTGAGCGGGGCAGGGACATACGGTAAATCGCGCACGAAGAGAGTAGCCAGCGGCTCCAGCGGGGTGCCTTCTGCATCCACAGGGCGTTCCTCGCCGGGGTGCTGCCAGGTCACTCGGCCCAGCCAGCTCTGCGTACCAGCGGCTTCCCCTTGTGCCGCCTTGCTGCGGAAAAGGATGGCTTCCCGGTTCAGCTTCTGGCGCAGTTCATCGAGCGTCATTACCGGGCCGTCTGGAATAGCCATGCCGCGCGCCCGCATGTCCTCCTTCAGCAGCGTTCTGCATTCACTGGCTTCTCTGGTTATGACCCAATTGAGAGGAGTGCTGCCGTTTTTATTACGCGCAGTGGAGTCTGCGCCTGCTGCCAGCAGGAGTCGCACAGCCTCAGTGTGGAACATGCCGGCAGCCCAGTGGAGCGGCGTATCTCCATCCTTATCGCATTGATTTATATCTGCCCCGGCATCCAGGAGCACCTTCATGCATTTGATTGCATTGTTGAACGCAGCAATGGACAGCAGACCTTTGCCTTTTTTGTCGACGGCATCGATAGGCAGCACCGCTTTCCGAAACCAATCGGCTGTCAGCATCCTGCGCAATGCAGATGCCTTGTCGGCGTCAAAGATGTCGTCCAGCGTGTCAATCTGTGATTCGGTGAGGGTGGGGTGTGGCATGGTAATTGCGGTTATTTTATAAGTTGCAGAGCCTTGGATCAAGGAAAAAGTTAATCAGCAGCCTGGCCCATTATTCATTTTTCAACAGGGAGGAAAGCATTGTGTCGAGCATGCCGTTGGGGGAGATGTTGCCTACCCAGATTTCTGAGGCGTGGCGAAGGACATATTCGTTGCACCAGGTTGCAACTTGTTTGTTCAGTTTGGAGCCTTGAGGTTGCGGGGAGAGGAACAGGATGCGTTTTTCAACAAGTGCTTGCTGTTGTTCGGGGGTGAACTCTTGCTCTGTCGGGATTCCCTGGGGGCATACGTGGATGATGCTGCGCTTTTTGGCGAGCGCCCGCCGAAGGATTTCCCGTTCCTGTGGACTTGTGAAGGTTGAAATGAGAGGCATGTCCCTGGATGTCGGGACTGAAGTCCCGTGCCTCGAAGAGAGAAGCTGCGGCTTAAGTTCAGTTGCGCTGAATCCCTGAGATGCTACAAATGCCCGCTTGGGTAAATCCAGGAGGGATTCATTACCCAGCATGTGCGCGGTGATGGCTCCCCAGTGGTCGCGCGACCAGTTCTTCGGGTTGTTGCGTATGTATCGCTCGTAGTGTAGCAGCTCATCGGTGCTGGAAATCAAATCTTCCCAGTAGTCAATTTGCCACAGGTGTTCGCCTATGTCGGGCGCTTTTCCGGCTTGCTTCAGCTTGCCGTATAGGAATGTGGTGGCACCTTTGAATCGCCCGACAAGGAAACCAAGATGGTTCTTTTTATTGGTTGTCCGTTCTTTTATGGTAAAAATGGCGTGGAGGTGGTTCGGCATCACGATAAACTCACCCAGTTCCAGCTCCGGATACTTCTGAGGTAAACTTGTAAGTACGTTTTTCACAGCAATCCCAAGCTCGTTTAAGATACATTTTTCCCCCACGATTGTTCCCAGGATAGAACGATTGTGCTCAACCTGCATGGTCACGAAAAACCGGCCCATGCTATAATCGATTTTCTTGTTCCGCAGGTGCTTGTAAAAACGCTGTCCTTTCATATCGAGGCACGGGACTTCAGTCCCGTAATAGAAAAATCCCCGCAGCTTGTCGGCTGCGGGGCTTGGTAAATCTCAGATTCTCCGTTTTTTCCTGAAATCAAGCATGGCCATCTGCTTGGCGATGGCGGCTTCGAGCTTGGTCTGCTCTTCGCGGTCGAGCACGGAGGCTCCATCTCGGAAAGCGGCCTGGGCGCGTTCCAGGGCCTTCTCTACGCTGGAGGTGTCGATTTCGTCCACGGTGAGGGCGGTATCCGTCACCAGCAGCACGTTATCGTTTTCCACCTGCAGGAAGCCACCGCCCACAAAGAGGCACTGGGGAGCCTGGCCGGGGCAGGTGTAGGTGAGTTCCCCGTTGGCCACAGAGGTGATGATGGCGGCGTGCCCGGGCAGCACCTCCATCTCACCCTGCGAGGCGGGCAGGCGGATGCTGCTCACCTCCGCCTCAAGGGCGGTGCGCATGGGGGTGATGATTTTGAATTGCATCGGCATGAGCGGTCAGAATCAGGCTTTCTCAACGGTATCGATGCTGCCCTTCATGTAGAAGTTCACTTCGGGCACGGAGTCCCACTTGCCGTCCAGAATCTCGGCAAAGCCGCGGACGGTTTCGGCCACGGGAACGTATTCGCCCTTGATGCCGGTGAAGGTTTCGGCCACGCTGAAGGGCTGGGAAAGGAAACGCTGAATCTTACGGGCGCGGCTCACGGTGAGCTTGTCGGCCTCGGAGAGTTCGTCCATACCCAGAATGGCAATCATATCCTGCAGGTCCTTGTAGCGCTGCAGGGTCTGCTGCACGCCACGGGCCACGCGGTAGTGCTCCTCGCCCACGAGCTCGGGAGCCAGAGCCTTGGAGGTGGAGGCCAGCGGGTCCACGGCGGGGTAGATACCCTGGGCGGCCAGAGCACGCTCCAGCACCACGGTGGAGTCCAGGTGGGAGAAGGTGGTGGCGGGGGCGGGGTCGGTCAAGTCGTCAGCGGGCACGTACACAGCCTGCATGGAGGTGATGGAACCCTTCTTGGTGGAGGTGATTCGCTCCTGCAGACCAGCCATTTCCTCGGCCAGGTTGGGCTGGTAACCCACGGCGGAAGGCGTGCGGCCCAGAAGAGCGGACACCTCGGAACCGGCCTGGGAGAAACGGAAGATGTTGTCCACGAAGAGGAGCACGTCGCGGTTTTCTTCATCGCGGAAGTACTCGGACATGGAGAGGGCGGAGAGGGCCACGCGCAGACGTGCGCCGGGGGGCTCGTTCATCTGGCCGTACACCAGGGCCACCTTGGAGTTCTCGGGGTTGGCCTGGTCGATAACGCCGGATTCGCTCATTTCCATGTAGAAGTCGTTACCTTCGCGGGTGCGTTCACCCACGCCGGCGAACACGGAAAGACCGGAGTGAGCCTTGGCGATGTTGTTGATGAGCTCCATGATGAGCACGGTCTTGCCCACACCTGCACCACCGAAGGAACCGGCCTTACCACCCTTCAGGAAGGGGCAGATGAGGTCAATCACCTTGATGCCGGATTCCAGCACCTCGGAGGAGGTGGACTGCTCTTCCAGCGTGGGGGCTTCGCGGTGAATCGGGTAGCGCTTCACGCCTTCCAGCTGGCCCTTTTCGTCCACGGTCTCGCCGAGCACGTTGAAGATACGGCCCAGCACCTTGGGACCCACGGGCACGGAGATGGGAGCGCCGGTGTCGATGACCTCCATACCGCGCTTCAGACCGTCCGTGGTGCTCATGGCCACGGTGCGCACCCAGCCATCGGGCAGGTGCTGTTCCACCTCCAGCACCAGCTGGGTGGGCTTGCCGTCGATTTCATAATCCACGGTGAGAGCGTTGTAAATGGCGGGCATCTCCGACTGGGAGAAGTCGACGTCTACCACGGCGCCGATAATCTGCACAATTTTACCTGTGTTCATACTGAGAATAAGTTATTTTTGAAAATTGATGGGTGGGGTGGAATTACTCCATGGCCTTCATGGCCGTGGTGATTTCGAGAAGTTCGTTGGTAATCTGGGCCTGGCGTGCCTTGTTGTATTCCAGCGTGAGCTCGCCGATGAGGGTTTTGGCGTTCTCGGTAGCGGATTTCATGGCGACCATGCGGGCAGACTGCTCGGAGGCCTTGCCTTCCAGCACCATCTGGGTGAGCAGGTTGGCAAAGTACAGCGGCAGAATGGACTTGAGCAGGGTGGTGGGGTCGGGCTCCAGCAGGAATTCGGCGTGTTCCTCGCCCTCGGTCTCCTCGGCCAGCTTCAGCAAATCCTCCGGCTTGATGGGGAGAATATCCACCACCTGCGGACGCTGCACCATGATGTTGATGAACTTCTGGTATACCACCGTTACGCGGTTGTAGGTGCCTTCCACGAAGCCCTTGCGGATGAAGTCCAGAATGGCCTTCATCTCTGCTTCCTCCAGGGTGTCACCAATGGTGAAGGAGGCCACCAGCTTGCGGCCCACACGGGCAAACTGCGGGTTGAGCTTGCCGCCGATGGTGAGGTAATCGGCCTCTGCCGGGCACTGGGTGAGCACTTCCTTGAACAGGTTGGTGTTCAGACCACCGCAGAGACCGCGGTCGGTGCTTACCACAATGACGAGCTGCTTGCCGTTTTCGCGCTTTTCCATGAGCTGGACGGAACCCTCGGCAATGGATTCCCGCAGGTGCTTGAATACCCGCGACAGGGCGCAGATGTAGACGCGCCCCTTGAGAGCCAGCTCCTGAGCACGGCGCATCTTGGCGGACGCAACCATCTGCATCGCTTTGGTAATCTGCGATGTGTTGCGTACCGACTTGATGCGGCGTTTGATGTCTCTCAGGCTTGCCATGTTGTTACTTCTTCAGGCGGGATTTGAAAGAGGTCATGAAGTCCTTGAGGGCGGCGTCGATTTCCGGCGTCAGGGCCTTCTCGGCTTCGATGCGGGTGAGCAGGGCTGCTCCGCTGATAGAGGCTTCTTCCTCCAGCTGGCGGCGCACGGCCTGAATCTGGTCCACGGCCACGTCATCGAGGAAGCCGCGCTGGATGGCGTAGAGGTTGATGACCTCGATGCCCAGACTCTTGGGTTCATACTGACCCTGCTTGAAGAGTTCCACGATGCGGCGGCCACGCTCCAGCTTGGCCTTGGTGGCGGCATCCAGGTCGGAGCCGAACTGGGCGAAAGCCTGGAGTTCTTCGAACTGCGCGAGGTCGAGCTTCACAGAACCGGCCAGCTTCTTCACAATCTGGGTCTGGGCGCTGGAACCCACGCGGGACACGGAGATACCCACGTTGATAGCCGGGCGTACACCCTGGTAGAACAGGTCGGTATCCAGGAAAATCTGGCCGTCGGTAATGGAAATCACATTCGTGGGAATGTAGGCAGACACGTCACCGGCCTGGGTTTCGATGATGGGCAGGGCGGTGAGGGAGCCACCTTTACGGCCACCTTCGCTGTTGATGCGGGCGGCTCGCTCCAGCAGGCGGGAGTGCAGGTAGAACACGTCGCCGGGGTAGGCTTCGCGGCCGGAGGGACGACGCAGAATGAGGGACACCTGGCGGTAGGCCACGGCGTGCTTGGAGAGGTCATCGTACACGATGAGGGCATCCTGGCCCTGGTCCATGAAGTATTCGCCCATGGCGCAGCCGGCGTAGGGAGCCAGATACTGCATGGCGGCGCTGTCAGACGCGGAGGCTACCACCACGATGCTGTATTCCATGGCACCGGCTTCCTCGAGCTTGGCTACCAGGCGGGATACCGTGGCGCGTTTCTGGCCCACGGCCACGTAGATGCTGTACAGCGGGCGGTGGCCCGGCAGCTTGCCCTGTTCGGCCAGCTTGTTCTGCTGGGCCTGGGCAATCATGGTATCGGTGGCAATGGTGGTCTTGCCGGTGGAGCGGTCGCCGATGATGAGCTCGCGCTGGCCACGGCCAATCGGAATCATGGCATCGATGGGCAGAATACCGGTCTGCACCGGCTGGTTCACGCCCTGGCGGGAAATAATACCGGAGGCAATTTTTTCCACGGGGTAATAGGTAGTGGCCTGAATCGGGCCCTTGCCGTCCAGCGGGTTGCCCAGGGTGTCCACCACGCGGCCGAGCAGGCCGGGACCCACCGGCACCTGGAGCAGACGACCTGTGGTCTTGCAGGTGTCGCCTTCCTTCAGGGAGGCGGCATTGCCGATAAGCACGGCACCCACTTCATGCTCTTCCAGGTTCATGGCGAGGCCCATCACGCCACCGGGGAATTCAATCATCTCATTGAGCATGGCGTTGCTCAGGCCTTCGATGTGGGCCACGCCGTCGCCAATGGCTTTGATGGTGCCCACATTCTCATTGATGGCGGCGGTGGAGATGTTGCGGATCTGTGCTTCGAGTTCTTGTACGATGTTGCTCATACCGTGGTGTATTTAGAGATTTTTAGTAAGTTGTTCAATGCGGGTGCGGATGGAGGCATCCGTCACGTTGTCGCCCACCTTCACGGTGAGCCCGGCGATAAGGGAGGAATCCACCTGCCATTCGTAGCTCAGGCCTGCCTGTCGGGCATTCAGCTTAGCGGTGATGGCGGCCTGCTCCTCGGCGGTGAGGGGCACGGCGCTGGTGATGGTGGCGGTGTGGGCGGCGCGTTCCAGACGCACCAGCTCGGCGAAAGCGGTGAGCAGTGCCAGGTAGTTGCGCGGCTTATCTGCGGCAATCTTATCGGCCACCAGGCGCACCGTGGCTTCGTTCATCAGTCCATCGGCCCCGATGCACAGCCGCATGAGGCGGCGGGCCTGGGCCTGTACTTCCTTGCTGATTTTCATGGCTGATTCGGCAGATTAAAGGGAACGGATGGCTTCCGCGTTGATGGCTCGGTGGTCGGCATCGCTCAGCACCTTGCCGGTCACGCGGCTGGTGGCCTCGGCTACCAGTCGGGTGAATTCGCCCTTCAGGGCGTCTTTTTCGCGCTGGGTGTCCATCTCTGCCTGCTTGTGGGCGTTTTCGATGACGGCCTGCGCCTCGGCAGTAGCCTTGGCAGAGAGGTCTGCCTGCAGGCGGGCCGCAGTCTGTCGGGCCTGCTCTACTTCCTTCTTGCTGGTTTCGCGGGCTTCGTCCAGAAGCTTGGCACCGGTTTCCTTCACCTCGGCCAGTTCCTGCTGGCTGCGGGCGTGCATATCCTCGCCTTCCTGGATGCGCTGGCGTCGTTCTTCAAGCTGCTTGAAAATGGGCTTGAGACCGAAGCACACCACAATGGCTGCCAGAATGCAGAAGGCGATGAGGTGGGCGATGAACGCATCGGTATGCAGACCGAAATTGGAAATCAAATCCTGAATATCTGCGGCGAGAATCGGGGTGAACATGGTTGTGAGTTGTTTTTAGTTAAAAACCGAATGAATGTAGAGATATGGGGGAAAGGGGAAGGGGCATGCCGTTTGGTTGAATGGCCCGGCATGCCCGCGGGCGTAGCAATGGCTTAGCCCATGAAGATTGCCACGAAGGCCACACCTTCCACAAGGGCGGCCAGAATGATGGAGATGGTCAGAACCTGACCGGAAGCGCCGGGGTTGCGGCCGGTGGATTCAGCGGCCTTCATGCCGATGAGACCAATGCCGAGACCGGCACCGATAACAGCCATGCCGGACTTGATGGCGGCGGTGGCAAGAGCAGGGAGCATCATTGTCGTTGTTTTTCTATTGTTTGTTGTTTATTGTAAAACCCGCAGCGTCACGGTTTGCTTCATGATCCGCGGCGGGAAGAAGGTATTAGTGGGCGTGTTCTTCATCGCCGCCTACCTGGGTCTTCAGGAAGATGGCCGTGAGCATCAGGAACACCAGGGCCTGCACAAAGCCTACCAGGATTTCCAGGCACATGAAGGGAAGCATGGCGGCGGCGTTGCCCAGGGTGCTGCCGCTCACAATGCTCATCTGTTCCAGAATGGCTTCACCTGCATAGATGTTGCCGAAAAGACGGGCTGCCAGTGCAACCGGACGAATGGCAATGGAAAGCAGCTCGATAAGGCCCACAAAGAAGAATACCGGCAGCAGCAGGTTCTTGAGCATGCCTTTCAGGCCGCCTTTGGGCCCGAAGATGTGTCCCACAAAGTGGCTGATGCCCTGTTCCTTGATGCTCCACACGAACCAGAGCAGGGTGTAGAACAGACCCAGGAAAAGGGTGACGTTCAGGTCTGCATTGGCGCCGCGGAAAATCGGGTGGCCGTGGTAGGTGATTTCACCTACGCCGGGGATGAGCCCCATGTAGTTGCTGGTCAGGATGAGCAGGAACACCGTGGCGAAGTACCAGATGTATTTGCTGGCCAGTTTCTTGCCGATAAGGCCTTCCACAAAGTTGTACAGCAGCTCGAAAATCCACTCCACGAAGTTCTGCAGGCCGCTTGGTACGCGTTCCATCTTGCGGGTGGCCAGTCGCAGGATAATGGTAATCAGTACCACGGCAATGGTCATCATGACCATGGAGTTGGTGATGGGCAGGGAATGCCCCGGCCAGAACGGCAGGTCGATATTCCACAGTACCGGTGCATCGGTGGAAAGCCCATGGTGACCGCCTTCCTCAGAAGCACATGCCACGCCACTCATCAATGCCACCATAGCCAGATTTATTTTGGAAAGGAGAGATTTCATCGCGATTACCACTAGACTATCACGTTCCTCCTTGGAGTCAAGGAGAAAATGGTGTTAGAACGCGCTCGAAGTGTGCGCGCGGGAAAAGCATGTGTTGTCGGGCCAGGTTGTCCGGGCGGCGCGGGGTTTAGCCCTCCGTTTCGAGAAAGAACCGGATGCTCTGCAAATGGCGATTTGGCGGGGGCTCAAATCTTTCGGAGCACGGGACTTCAGTCCCGAAAACTCAAGCGATGAGGGACTAAAGTCCCTTGCTCCGACAAAAACAGCTGCTCGCCAAACTCCCATTTGTAGTGTGCTTGCGCGAAACGCGTCACAAATACCAGCCGCATTCGTCCAGCGTTTTCTTCACCATGAAGCCGCAGCCGCTGGCATCATTGGCGGGCAGGGGTAATTCGCTGAGCCGGAATACCGCATCGTAAAGGGCGGTGCTTTCGCGGAAATGCTTTTCAAAGCGTTCCACGAAAGGTGGGAAAGCGGTTTTGTCGGCCTCCTGGGTGCCGAGGGGGTAGCTGGGATTCCTGGTTTCCAGAAAAATGAGCAGCAGGATGAATTGCCGGGCGATGTCGCCAGCGGCCAGCTGGTTCAGAATGTCCACCGTCTCCTCCTGCCCCCAGGGGCTGCACATCCAGTTCAGCAGCATGGAGGCGCGGTGGCCGATTTCATCCGCCCCGTTTTCCGGTTGCCACGGGGCGGGGATGAGGGTGTCGTGCACAATGCGGCGCAGCTCATCAATGATGCGCTGGTATTGGTTCAGTTTCTCCAGCTCGCTGCGCTCCTGTACCAGCCATATCCAGAGTATGGTGTCCCACAGCTGGCTGGCATCGGCATCCCCGGGCGTGCGGAAGAGCTGGAAGAGCGGGCGCAGGTAGGCGCAGCATTCGGCGGCGGTGCCGGCGGGCAGGTAGCCGTTGAACACGCAGAGCAGGTCATCCCCGGTCAGCCCCATCCCCTGTTTGGCCACAATGCCGCGCAGCCGTTCCTGGCTTTCAGGATGCCTGAAATCCCAGTGAGGGTCGCTGAGGGTGAAACCGCTCATTTATTTGGAGAAAACCGGCGTAGGTAGCTTGGCCGGGGCGTCATCATCTGTGCCGACCATATCGCCCACATCCTTGAATGTGATGAAGATGAAGAAGGTGAGCAGCAGGAAGATGAAACCAGTCTGAATCCACTCCAGAATCTTGCCACCCACGGGGCGGCGGAAGATGATTTCCAGCGTGCCGAGCACCACATGGCCGCCGTCCACAATGGGCAGGGGGAGAATGTTCAGCACAGCCAGGTTCACATTCAGCACCACGGCAAACCAGAGGATGAGCTTCCAGCCGTTCTCGGCCTCCAGCATCTGGTAGAGGTAGTTGCCGATGCCTACGGGGCCGGAAAGATGCTGCATGCCCACGCTGCTGCCGGGGGCTGCCACCTTGGCCAGCGTCTCGCCCATCCAGCGGAAGCTCTGGTTAATCTGAGCCTGCACGCCGGGGTGCTCGGTTTCGAGCGTCTTGCTCTTGCCGCCCCAGGTGAAGCCCAGGATGGGACAGGCCTTTTCCAGCCCCTGCCAGTTGGTCGGCACGGCGGGGGTAAGGGAGGTGGTCACCTCGCTGCCATCAGCATTGCGCAGGGTGAGCTCTACCGTGGCGCCAGTCTCTGTGAGCTCCAGAATCGGCAGGGGAGAGTACACCGGGGCTCCGTTCAGCTTGATAATCTGCTGCCCCTTTACCAGTCCGGCCTGCTCAGCCGGAGAACCGGGAATAATATTGCCCACCTCGGTGGGAGCCAGGGGAGAAATGCCTACCTGGCGCATGGCGGTGCGCTGCCACCACTTGGTTTCCGGCTGGCGGTAGCCGCTTTCAATGGTGAGCTGCTGCACGCTGCCATCGGCCTGCGGGCGGTCGATGGTGAAGGTGATTTTCTCGTGCTCGCTCATGGCGATGAGCTCGCGCACGCCTTCCATGTTGCCCATCCATTTTTCGACCGGCTGTCCGTCAATCGCGCGGATGCAGTCGCCGGGAAGCAGCCCGGCCTGGGCTGCGGGAGAATCTGCGGGTACATAGCCGATGGTGGTGGTGGGCAGCTCGCCCACGGGTTTGCCTACAATCCAGACAATAACGGCAAAGAAATACGCCAGCAACAGTGAGGCCAGCGGGCCTGCTGCAGCAATGATGACCTTATCCAGCGGCTTGAGAGGCTTCAGGTCCTGGGGAATATCAGCCTCACCCTCGATGCCCTGCATGTCACCCAGCTGGGGCAGGGAAACAAAGCCACCTGCAGGAATCCAGCCGATACCCCACTTCACGCCTTTGATTTCCTTCTGCCAGATAGGCTTGCCGAACCATATCTGGAAACGGTCGATGTAGGCTCCACGCCATTTGCCCGCCAGGAAATGCCCCAGTTCGTGCACAAATATCATCACGTTGAAGAACATGACGACGAGGAAAATAAGCCAGGCGGTCTCGAGTGAGGAAAGGATAGTGTTCATCATGGGAATGTTACCCCCATGCTACCAGAACCCAACATCCCGCGCAAGCGCAGGATTTGACATAAGGAGGCGGGTGGATGTAGAATTTTGGATTTTTTGATTTTAATGTGTTAAATTCCGCGGGCATACGCCCGCCTGACTTTAAAACTTCGTAACTCGTACTTTAGTCATTTTTTTTTTTCGGTGAAAAAATGGCTACTGCTTCATCACCTTGCCTGGTTCGAAAATCCAGCTGTGGTATGGGGGGCAGCTGGTGGGGGCCGGCAGCAGCGGGTTATCCCAGGCGGCGCGGGCGGAGGTGGTGCCGAACAGACCGTGCCGGGTGAACAGGGTGCCATCCCCCAGACTGTGCAGGAACCAGAAGGCGTTGATGACCGTCAGACCTCCATAGATGGCATGCAGGGCGGTGCTGCTGCGGAAGGGGGAGCGCGGGCTGCGCAGAAGAAGGAGCAGCAGGGTATACAGGGGCATGCCGAAGAGCATCAGCGTGGTGTAGGGGCAGGTTACCACCCAGAGCCCGGTGAGGCTCCACAGTAATTCGCAGCTGACCAGGGTGCACAGCAGCAGGACGACGGGCCAGATGATTCGTTTCGGGAGTCCGTGCGCCTCCGCCTTGTCGCCCAGGTAACAGAGCAGCCAGCAACAGGCCAGAGCCGGCAGGTCATTGATGATGATGCTGGCTGCCACCAGAAACAGGTGCGGAACCTGCCACACTATCTGGTCATGCCACATGGGTTCATGTCCGGGTATCAGGCAGGCACTGATGCTCAGGCTCAGCGCCGCCAGCATCGGAATGAGCACCAGCAGCCAGCCCATGCTCCGCTGCCCGGTGCTGAGGGGCTTCGGCATCGGGCGGGGCGGTGTCATATTAGGCGCGAAGGGCGCTTTCCTGGGTCTGGGGCGGGGTGTCATTTCTGGTTTGCGATATCGCGCATGCGGAGCCATGCTTCAGGGGCGTCCTCCGGGAGATAATGCAGTATCCTGGCTCGGTAGGCGTTGAAATCTATGGCGTTGATGCGCAGCGTGCCGTCGGCGGTGCGGGAGCAGTAGCGTTCATACAGCTCCACGAGGATGAAGCCATCCTTTTCGTAGCCGTTGTCGAAGGTGTCGACAATGACCGGGGTGCCCTCGGCAAGGGGGTGATTGGCCGTGGCGCGCACAATGCCCTGGTGCGCGATGCTGGTGTACTCCCCACCGTGGTTTGTTTCACCCAGTACCTTGGTGAGCTGAATCAGGGCAACGGGATGCTGGTTCACCACGGCATGGAAGGCCGGGTTCGCCGAAACCGGACTGACGTCGGGAGCCGGTTCCGGGCGGGGCTGCGCGCAGGAGACCAGTCCGGCCAGCGCGGGAAGCAGGAGGAGAAGGTGGTTTTTCATGGCTGGTGGTGCTGTGTCATTCAGCCTGGAGAACGCGGGCCTCCAGCTCGTACTTCTTCTGCTGAATCTGGAGTGCGGACTTTTCATCGGAAATCATTTCTGCCAGATGCAGCTGTACCTTGTAATTGCTGATGAGCTGGCGGCCAAGGCGGACGAATTCACTGCTGCTGGCGCCCTGCATGTTTCTGAGGAGATAGGCTTCTTCCGCCTTGAGTACATCTGCCATGGAGCAGAGCCCCTGGCTGTAGCGTTTTGCCTGCTGCTGCACGCCGGCATCCGGGTGCTTCAGAACCCGCTGGCCGTGGCCTGTAATATCATCTGCCGCTGAGCATACGGCAGCTGCGGTCATGAAAAGGATCAGGTGTTTCATCATATTTGTTCAGGGGTGAAGATTCGGGCAATTCGGCCATCGTTGTGCAGAAGCACGTGTGCGCCTTTTCTGTCGGCGGGGAAGACGAGGAGATAATCGCCCAGACCGTTGACATTGTAGTCGGCCTGGGTCAGCAGCCCTTGCTGCTGCAGGGCATTCGTGGCAATCCGGCTGGCTTCCCCGGTGTCGATTTGCTTCAATTTCTGTTGTGGCATTTCCTTGCCGAACAACTCGGGATAGTCGCTCATCACCTTCTGCATGGCTTCGCTCTGGAGCGGTGTGACCTTCTTGCTCATGAACTGGAAATCATCCCGCCCCAGATGCGTGATATTCTCGGCGGGTGACCAGATGGTATCCGCTTTCGCGAAGCCCAGGAAGATTTCGCCCTCTGCCGGGTAGGTGCCGGCCGGGCGTTTGTCGCCCTCCACCTGTCGCCAGAAGGACAGGCGAATGCCGGGCTTCCATTCACCCTTCAGGCATTCCTGCACCTCCAGCACATTGTATTCTCGCTTGTAAAGCTTCGCAAGGCGCTTGTCATCAAAATCGATAAGCTGTGTGCTGATGTAGCGGCAGCGCAGCACGGAATCCCACCGCTCCGCTCCCTTGTATACAAAATGGCAGGCCCGCTCCAGGTCTGTAACGGTGCGGGCGGCAGCGGCATCCGGCATGTAGGGACTGTATTCTGACCACTGCAGCGGGACAACGGGGGCGTTCTCCGGGGCGAGCAGGGCTGCTATCTTGTCGGTGTTGCCGTTGTTGCCGGGGATGATGCGGCAATGCTCCCGGTTCAGGTGCAGGGTGTTGCCTTCGCGCTGGAACTGGTCGGTGAGCAGGAATACGCCGAAACTGCCACGCACGCGAGCCTCGTGCTCCTTCTTTTCCTCCGGGGTGATGTCGGGGCCGCTCACTTCGGCCACCGGCCAGTGCAGCAGGATGCGTTCGCCGGGCTGGTATCCCTTGCACCAGGCTGCAGGCAGGGCCATGCTGCATTCCAGCGCAAAATCCTCATACCACTTGCCGTCTGCTTCGTAGCGGCGGCTGTGGGGCTTCCACGTCTCCCGGCAGATGATGGGGAGCCGCCGCACTTCCTCCTCCGAAATATGTTGCTTCACATAGCGTGTGATGCCAGACCAGCTGCTCTCCTGTGGCCAGGTGAAGTCCTTCAGTCCATCCGTGGTGGCTATGGCTGCGGCGGGGGCCAAGGCATGCAGCATTTCATTCCGGGTATGCAGTGCGCGCAGGTGCTGGACCGCCTGCAGATTCACCAGCCAGCGGCGGGCAGGCCCCTGCGTGGCCGGGGAAATGCCCTCCGTATCCAGCAGAAGCAGGGTGCCGGGCTGAATCATGCTGTCTGTCTCTGCCAGCACGCGCACGGCCAGCTTCTGGGCAATGCTGAAATCCGGGTCAATTACCTCTTCCACCAGCACCACGGGGGCATCGGCTTTCTGCCATTGCAGCAGGGTGGCGGTGTTGTTTCCATGGGCGGTCAGCGGTGTCAGCGCCAGCCCGAGCATCATCATGATAGTTGTTTTCATTCGCCTAAATCCTCTTTTGAATCAATTTCTGAGAACATCCTGCAGGTCTTCTCCGGCTTATCGAAGCGGAAACATTTGCTGATGTTCAGCTGACCGGAGATACTGCGGTAGTGGACGATTAATCCCTGCTCCGTGAGTTGTGTTTTCCCGGGGATGAAACGCAGATACCGGGTCACAAAATTGTATTCGCCCACGCGTTCGTATTCCTTTCTGCCGTTGAGCCGGAATACCGTGAAAACCCTGTTCGAGGCACCGCAGCCGGGCTCTGCAATGAACGCGATGATGCTGCCGTCCTCGCTCGTTATCCATTCATCCTTTGTGGTACAGCCCGCGATGAGACTCAGTTGCAGCAGATCTGCCACGCGCGCAGCGGGCAGGGGCTTTTTGCCGGTCCAGTATAGCTGGTTTTCGGGATTATCACCGATAGCATAGCGCTTCGCCGCTTCCGGTGTGTCGCCCTTTTCGATGAGCGCAGCTTCTGCCGCCAGTGCCTGACTGGCTGCGTTTTCGTAGCGGGGGTAGTCGCCTGCCAGGGCAGAGGTGAGCAGGAAGGTTGAAAGAAGGATAGATATGGGAAATTTCATGCTCTGGTGGGATAATTGTCAGCGTCCTAGTCCCCCGGTGAGGAGGGTGAGAAATTGTTCAAAATGCTTCTGAAGAATCAGCTGCATGGCGGCCCTGGCCTCGGGGGAGCTGTTGCCTTGCAGGCTTGGGGCGGGGCAATGCATGCGCACGGCGCAGTCGGCATATTTCTGCCAGGCAGCATAGGCAGCCTGGAATCGGGCGGCACAGTTGGCAGTATAATTCTGCGGCACTTCCTCCAGCGGCGTGTTGGTGATGAACTCGCAGTCTGGCCTGTCACTTGCCAGCAGTTTGAGCATGAAGGCAACCCGCTGTTTGTGGAGCTCGCTCCGATGCTCGTGGTACTCGACCCAGGCGCTGCGGAAGGTGTCGAGGTTCCGGTTGATGCGCTGCAGCATGGCCTCGCTCTGAGCATCCTGCTCCGGGCGGATATGTGCGGTGCGGTCGGCGGGACTGAGTACGGAGGTGAGTCGCAGCTGCTCCATGTCCCGGATGAAAAGAATATTCAGCGCACGCTGGTACTGAGCCAGCGCCTTCTGGTGGCGCTCCGGCTGCGTGTGGCGCAGGGGCTTCAGCGAGTAAACCGCAAAGTTGGTCAGCGCGGCGTGGGCCGTGGTAGCTGCCTGCACATAAGCATCGAGCGCGGCATAAACCGGCTCAAGCTCTGATTCGCTGAGGGTGCAGAGCGTATCGTTCACCCGGGAGCCCTCGATGTCCTGCTTCCAGCATTGCCGTATGACCAGCATGCAGTTACCCTCGTTTCCCGGGCCTGAAATATCCAGCCCCATGAACGCATGACCCCGGACCGGGTGCATCATTATAGCCGCAAAAGCAAGGGTGAAAAGGAACTTCATGGCGCGTAGACTCCTCTTTAGGATATACGTAAAGAAAAAAAAGTCAATATCTAACAGATGTTATCAACGAAAAAAATCTGTTGCTCGCGATGCTGCGAATTATACTGAAAGAAAACGCAGTGAGCAAAAGTATCTTTTGTGTATGAATCATTGTTTGCTCTCTGTTCTGGGATTCTTCTGCTTCGTCTCTGTTAATGCGGCAGAGGAATACGGCAAGGTTCTGCCTGATGCTGCACTGGCTGAGCCGCTGGTGCAATCTGCGGCTAATGCCGATGGCGCGGTTGTGGAATTGCTGCACCGTGCTGATATCCAGGACGCGGTATTGGCCCTTCGCCGCAGCGATGGGCATCGCCTGTTCCTGTACCACCGCAATCCGGTGGGCAAATTCCCTGCTCAGCCCGGGGTGACGAGGCATATTTACTGGCTCACGCCGGATTCCTTTGCCTGTGTGTGCTCCGGTCGGCGGTTGTCGGGTTATGTTCTGTATCAACTGGCCCCTGATGATGATGCCCCCGGCACGCTGCATGTCTGGAAAGAAAACGAAGGCAGTTTTACCTTCCGCGTGGACTGGCAGGTGGTGGAGGGTAACCTTGTGGCCACTCGCTATGGGAAGACTCTCATGGTGCTCACGCCCTTATCTGCCGCCCAGTGAGCGTGATTTCCTCCGCTTGAAAATCCAGCGGATTGCGGCAACCGTGTAGAGCAGGGCAAGGGCGGCTATCGTCAAATCTGCCCAGACGGGAAGTAAGTCCTCTACTTCATACTGCACTACCACAGGCCCATCTTCCGTGCGCAGAATGGGCGGGTGTGCGTTGTACCAGTGCAGCTGCAAATCTTCCATGGCCGCCAGCAGCGCCACCACAGAGGGCACCAGGGTGAGCCCCAGAAAAAGACGAAGGATGATGCGGAAGAAAATCATATCACGGCTACTCAATGCGGAGAAGCTTTTTGAATTGCTGGTAATCCTGCCGCGGCAGGGCAAGATGGGCAAGGCGTTTATGCTGGCCTTTTGCGACATTTTCGGTGATGTCGACCTCAAAATCCCGAAGTTTCATCAGCGTGCGGCCATCGGCCGCAGAATTTATGGCAATGTGGGTGACCGCGACGGGGGTGAACATCCTGTCTCCCCGGTTGAGAATGGGTGTTGCCTTACGGAGTATCCGGAGCATGAGGGTGGCCTCGTCTGCACCTAATTCACGCTGCATCAGCGAGCCTGGTCCGCCTCGCCTCGCATGGCGAGTGATGCGGATCCGCACAGGAGCCTCGGTTCCTGCTAGGCACTGCAGTTCTTCTGCCACTTCCTTAGCTCGTGCCTTGTGGACGGCATCTCCGGGATTTGCCGGGCAGGGTGCCAGTCCGGTTAGTATCAGAAACCAAATGGGCAGAAGTCGTTTCATATGGCCATTGTAGCATCGGGACCTGCTCATGAACAGGAAAATATCCCCGGATGGAGAAAAAACTTCCCCCGTGAGCCTGCTTATGCTTGAATAGTTGATGTATGCGACACTTTATCATCAGACAATGCTGCACAGGGCTTTTCGGTGCGGTGGTGATGGCGCCGGTCTTCGGGGAAACCTCTGCGGATACTCCGCTGGAGAGCGTGCAGCGGGTGTTTCCTGAATCCACGGGCTGGAAAAGCTTCTGTCTGTCGGATGATGTGCAGCTGCTGCGCTGCCTGATGCCCGATAAGACCACACACATGTACTGCGCGACCCGCAGTACAAAAGCGGGCTTCCGGCTGGTGAAAGCGCATGGCGTGTCTGTGGTGGATGATCAGTTTGCCCGCTTCTCGCTGAAGAACGGCACCGTGCTGGCATACCACTCCAGCGGCGAGGTGCTGGCGCGCCTGCCTTTGTGGGATGCGCCTCCCGCCCTCTATGCCCCTGCTGCGGAGCAGGTACGCCTGCGCCTGACCGGCACCGACGATAACCTGCTTCTCTGCGAGGCCGAGAATCTGACTCAGGTTCCCGTTCTGCTTCGTCCGGGGCGGGTGCAGATTATCACCACGGAGGATGGTGAGGTAGTGTGGAGCAACCTGCTGGTGAGGCTTCAAACAGAAACTCTGCTGCCGCCTCGCGGGAAGGTGCAGCTCCAGCTTAACCTTGTGGTGAAAAGAAACACCAATCCCAAAGGCTTAATGCGAAAGGAACGCGTGGACCTGGTGTATCTGGCGGATGATGTGGCCCCCACCCGTTCCCTCGCCATCGCTCCGGCGGTAGTTCTGCAGCCCGGTATGCCGGAGCTGGGCGAGCTCGGCGGCTTCTTCCCCATCCGGCTGCGTGATGACCTGGCCGTGGCCTATCAGCTGGGTTTCACCGGTCGGGCTGATTCACGGGAGCTGGAATTCTACCGTCTGCGCAATGGTGTGTGGCAGCATGTCTCCAGCCCGGTGGTGCGTAGTACCAGATCGCCGAGTCGGTTTAAATGTGTGGATGATGAGGTGCGCGTCTATGATATTGAAGGCTGGAAACTGGCCGAATTTCAATTACCCTGACGCAGCGGGGCGAGTCTGCTCACATCCAGCTTCTGCGTGGAATAGCCTTCGATTTCGTTAAGTCCGGTGTCGCGGTGGCCGTATTCTCCATCGGCATGCTGGGCGATGAGCGCTACTATGTTGCGGGCTTTGGTGCGCTGCTCAGCAGGCACTGCCTCATTCAGCTCGGCGTGGCGGGCAATCATGTAAGCCGCGTAGCAATCCATCAGTGCGCCCATGTAGTCGTGCTGTAGTTTTTTCTGCAACTCCGGGTGCAGCCGCCGTTGCCTTCCAGCGGGGGCCATCAGGAATCCTGACAGGTTGTCCCGAGGTCGTCGGCTGCACCCACGAGCTCAGAGTAATTCCTAAAAGAATAAAAGTCAACCACAAAAACAACAAAATGATGAAAAAGGGAAACGTGGTTTTTGAACGAGATTTCGGAGCTGAAACCTATCGTTTAGTTGTTTCTTTAGGCGGAAAAAATAAAACGGTAGGAGGTGAACATACTTGCAATTTTGTCACATTCTACCGAGTCACTCAAAATTAAAAAAAATAGAGGGGCGTCCGGATTTTCACCAGACCCTGGTCGAACCCTCCCCTCAGACGCGAGTCAATCACAAACAACGGAAAAAGTCAACCATAAAAACAACAAAATGATGAACCACCAGGCACAAGTCGGCAAGAGATATCCGACCCCTGTACGACGTAGCCGTCCCCAAGAAGCAAAAGCCATACCACGGTGTCCGGGTGGAAGCTGAACTGGTTGTACTCAATGGCACACGGCTGAAAGTGTACGATAAAAAGGAGGAAACGTGGGAGGGTGGAAAAAGAATCACTTACTATGTGGAGGAAATATGAGGCTATTATTTGCCCAGGCGCCTTCTCCATTTATTAAGGCGGCGTGCATATTGTTCCTCTGTTTCAAAATTGTCGCCGATTCCACGGATGGGGCGAGGATGAGCGGGCATAATGCGTTCGCTATCGCGCTTATTTTTGCGCTCGAAGCGTTCCTGATAGTCCTGCCAGTACCAAGAATCACGCACCTCCACCGCCTCGGCAAACTCAGCCGGGGTTTGGTGCAAGTGTTTCTTACCACGCCCTTTCATGGGGGGAAAGTAGCACAAAATCAAGAGAAAAGCAAGCCATGATATCGTTATCCATCAACATGAGAACATGAGTCCCGAATTCCCAATCCCGTGATACAAAAGTCTTGCAAACGGGTGACGGATGCGCTATGGTGCACGTATCAAAACTGCCACAACTATGAAGTCTTATGTAGATACCTGTTTTCTGATGCTGGAGCCCGGGCGTCGGCATCTGCTTGCTTCCGGAATGAAATTTACGGTAATAGAGGCCGTGAGAAATGAATTGACGCGGCTGGCCGATAAGGATAAGAATGTGAAGGCTGCCCAGGAGGCCTTGGAGTTCATGCAGACCCATGCCGACCTCTTCGAGATGTCCGCCCCCATGCCGGAGGAGCTGGGCATGCGAATCTCTCTGCGCGAGGGCTCGCAGCTGACGGCCGATAGTGTTTTCCGTCGCATAGCGATACGCTGTGCAGATGAGCAGACCCCTGTTCATTTTCTCACGGCTGATTGGGCTCTTGCGGAAGCGTTGGGGCTTTATGCAACGAAGATTACGTACCTTTATCGCGAGGAGGAGAAAATTTGTGACTGGCGGGAACACAGGACTGCTGTGATACGCCATGCGCAGGATGAACTGGCCGTATTGATGGCAGAAAGTGATGTCGTGCTGAGTTCCTCTGGTCTCCAATCCCCATTCCTGCGGCAGTTTCTGCAGAATCTCCAGAGCTTGGGGATTGAGAAAAGTTCGCGTCCCATTTTGCACTCTAGTTCGCTGGATAAGGTGGCTCTCCTCGGGCATCTGCCACTGGAAATCGTCAATATGCTGGAGGAGAATGAGGTGGTGCGCCATTGCGGGGGAGAACCCCGGTACTTGTCTGAAACCGCCATGCTGGACGCCTTGTTCTACGCTCGTACTCTGGGCCGCCGCATTACGGTGGTGGTGTCGGGCTGGCATGATGTGGTGCAGCGTTATGATGCCCGGAGTCATGGTGCCGAGTCTGGGGTAGATGCCGTGAACTTCCGGGTGATATCACCAGCCGGTGGCCTTGTTCCCTTGCTGAAGGGCTGGCGTCTACGCGTATACCAGAAGCCGGAGCTCATCACGTTCCCCATGGCTCCCGGGGTGGCTTCTGCACCGCAGCCGGAATCAGAGACTCAGGTGGAGGAGTGTGCTCCGTTGGAAGATGAGCACATTCCCATGGAGACTGTGCTGAAGGATATTGGTTCCCGGTTGGCTCAGCTGGTGAAGGATGAGCACGAATGGGCCGTCAGGTCACTGATTGGTAGCAGCCGGAAGCGTATGGCTCTGGCTGTGGGGTATGCTCTTCGCTGGGGTAAAAAGGCGCTGTTGCAAACTCTGGTGTCAGAGGCACGGGACTTACCTGCCTATTGCTTTGATAACTGGTTCAAGAAATCTCCGCATAATGCGAATCTGATTTCAGATGAACAACTGCTGGCGGATGATGTGTATTATAAGCAGCTGCGCTGCGTGCTGCGGAACAGTGAGGAGCTTTCCCCGGATTCGCCTGCCATTAAGATTCTGCTGCAGCTTGTGAAATCCAGCGAAAAGACGGTTTCCGATCGTGCTCGTGCAGTGCTGAAGATGCTTGCAGCCCGTGGGGTGAATCCCCCTCCACCGGCGCCTGAGCTGGTAAGTCCTTCTCCTGTCGTGGATTGTGCAACGGTAGATCAGAAGTATAATCATCTGTTCCACCAACAAATGGCAAGGATGAGCATGATGGAGTTTCTGGCAGAAATCAAGAAGTCATTCCGAGCAGAGGAGTTTCCGGCTGTGCTCCCGGTTGCCATCAAGGTGGCCCGCCGTCGGAATAAGCCGGGGCTGGTGACCGCCTTGCTGAATTTGAGTGGCGAGAGCTTATCTCCCTATTGTTTTCAAAATTGGTTTGCCTATTCTAAGACCGCCGCGGACTCGCCCCGGGCGCGTGATTTAATGCTGCGCAAAGTCTTTTTTGACCAGACAAAGCGTATTATCAGATTAACACCGGATTTGAGCATGTGCCGCCCGGCAATGCAGGTGTTGCTTACTCTGGAACAAGATGCTGATGAAACAGTGCGTGTGCGTGCCGCTCAGCTCCGGGCTCTGGCCGCGGCTAAAGGTGCTCCGGTGCCGGGGAAAACGGACTCTGCGGCATAGTTGAGCATGCGGGGCGGGCTTACCGTTCGTAGAATTGCCGCATGAAGTGCGGGTTCTGTTCGGCGTAGAGTGTGCCGGCCAGCTCATCGGCCAGGTTGATGAGTTTCCGCTCCAGATGGCAGAGGAATGGGAGAAAACTGGTTCAGATACCCTGAGGGGGCATGACAAATCGTCATTTTTTTTGTCTATTAGGGCTCCCGTTTCACCGGGAATTTTTGCTTGTGTTGGCGGGTGGGTATGGTAGAATGAGGGAAAAGATTTTCCCTATGTTGCGTTATTTATTGATATTATTTGGATTTGCGGCATGCTCGCTGGGTGCGTCGGAGCAGCCGGAATGCCCGCGCGTGTATGAAGATACCTATGCCCGGGAGCATCGTCTGTATTTCCTAGAGCCGCTGGTGAGCCAGACGGTGGTGAGTAACGGCACATCTGCGGACAAGTCGGCTTACACAGAGGAAGATCTGGGGCGGCATATTTTTACTCTGACCGGGGATGACAAGCACAAGCCCATTACCCGCTGGATGGACCAGAACCGGCTGGAAATCCGCTACCCGAAGGGCACTTCCTGCAAGACGGAGTACAAGTTCCAGATAAAGCCGGGCACCACCTACCTGGGCGGCGCCCCGGTGGTGGCGCGTGAGCTGGCGCTCCGCATGCCGCCCGGCCGTCTTTCGGGGCGCCGCATCATGGATGAGCGGGGCATGGGCATCGTGGTGTGCCCGCGTACTCTGGATTCCCGCGAGGATATGGAGTTTTCCGCGCAGAAGCATCCCCGCTTTGTGTTCCGCAGGGCTCGGCGTGGATTCTGGACCGATGCCCGCTATTACATCGACTGCGTGGAGGGCGTGGTGGAGCCGGCCTACCTGAAGCAGGGGCTTATCCCGGCCTCCCTCCGCGTGCTGGCGGATAAGGGGGAAGCGGTATGGAAACCTCTGAAACAGAACAGCGTGCTGCCCGGGCACGTGGTGGTGCGTCCGGGCAAGCCGCTGGACCAGGATGATGAATGGCATCTGCTGGTGGTGCCCCGGGAGGGCGACGGTTTCAGCGGTGAGGATCCCATCTGCCGTCAGGCTACTCCGGAGCCGGAGCTGGGTACCGGGGTGCAATGGCGTTTGTCGGACGATAAGAAGAAGTACCTGCTGGAAGTTTTCTTCAGTGAGCCTATGGCGCTGGCGGATATGCCCGCCTTGTTCGACCGCATGAAGCTGATGGTGGGTACGCGCGAGGCAACGCCCGCCGGTCGCGGCCGGAAGAAGCTGCAGATGGATGGATACACCCTGGAATTCCGCTATGCCGGGGTGTCGGAGGTGGAGCCGGTTGAGGCGGATGATGGTGGATATCGCGAGGTAAGCGAGGATGAAGAGGAGGATAAACCGAAACTTTCCTATACGCCGCAGGGGGTGGTGGAGGGCTTCCTCATCGAGGTTTCCTCTGCGGCTCCGGCGCTGCTGGATGTGGTGCTGCCGGCGGATACAAAATCGCATCTCGGCTTCTCCTGCACCAGTGAGCACCGCCACCGTATTTCGCTGAATCCGGCAGCACCGGTGCTGAAGGCGGGCGATACTATCATTCTGCCCGCCAGGGGCGACCGCACGCTGCGCTTGCTGTATACGAATGTGTCCGGCGTGCAGGTGAATGCCTGGAAACTGGCTCATGAGATGACGGCCACCGCCTTCGGATTCAATCTGAGCAATACCGTGGCGGTGACGAAGCACCGCCTGGTGTATGATGTGCTGAATGCCCGTGAGTGGCGCGGGTATCGTTTATCGGAAAATACATCCGGTGAGGTGGAGGAGGCGCTGGACAGTGCCGTGAAGACAGAGCGGCGGCATGCAGCCCGCAGCCGCAAGGTGCTGGAGGGTGCCACCGCCTTTCCTGCTTGCCGGTTGCAGGCCGGGCAGGGGGACATGCTGCAGAGCGGGGAGTTGCAGCTGAAGCTGGATGATGCCACGGGTGGCATGCCTGCCCCCGGCATGTATCTGCTGCGTCTCCAGCATCAGGCGAATCCGCAGGTGCGCAGTGCCCTGCGCCTGTTGAACCGGGCAGAGGAATCGCTGGATGCGCATCAGGATGTGCTGGTGCAGGTGACAGATTTGAACGTCACCTTCGGCAAGGATGCCATTCTGGTGAATCGCTATTCCGATGGCAAGCCGGTGCCGCATGCCGTGCTCTCCTGGCTGGATTCTGAGAATAAGCCGCACCAGCTCAGCATCCGCGATGGTATCGGCTGGTTCCCGAAGGATTGCCCGAATGGGCGCCGGGCTTGGGTGCACGCCGATGATGATGTGGTCATGACGACTTTCCCCTATAGCTCATCGTATGGTGACCGTATTGCGAAGGCCGATAAGCCTGCCACGATGCTGGTGCTGGACCGCCCCCTTTACCGCCCCGGCGACACGGTGAATGTTCGCGGTGTACTGCGTCTGCGCAAGGCGGATGGCAGCTGCGCGCTCCCTGCAGAGAAGGTGGCCAAGGTGATTTTTTACCGCCCCGATGGTACCGAGCTGGAGACTCGCGAGCTTTCCCTTGGCGATTACGGCGCTTTCGAGACCAGCTTCACCCTGCCCACGGGCGAGGATGATGTGACCGGCTTGTATGATATCCGGGTGGAGTGTGGTGATTTCCGTGAATCAACCAATGCTAATTGCCAGGTATTCCGGCGAGATGCGTTCAAGACCACGCTGGATGTGGAGGTGGATCCGGTGGCTCCGCAGAAGTTTACGGTGCGGGTGTCTGCCGTGGATTACAGCGGAACCCCGCTGGGCGGCGCCCGCTGTGAGCTGGAGGTAGATGGTGAGAAGCATCCCTTGACCCTGGATGCCGAAGGTAAGGCCACGCTCACCCTGCCGGTGACGGAGGAAATGCGGAAGTCGGGCGACATCAGTGTCGGCGGCAGCGTGGTGAATGACCGCGAGGAATACGTGACGCTTCCGGCGGATTGCCCGAATATTTACCCGGCAGATTTCCATATCGACCTGGAGCTGGATAGAATCAAGCTGTATGATTCCCGCACGGATGAGGTGCTGGGGCGCGAGCAGCGGGTGCAGCTTCAGCTGGTGGAAGAGGAGGAAAAGCCCTTGCCCGGGGCCAATGGCCTGGGCTATGTGAAGAAGCAGAAGAAGGTGCTCTGGAGTGGTGAGGTAACGGTGCCGGCCAACAGCGAACTGGGTGTGCCCCTGCCGGTGAATGCCGAAGAATGGCGCGGCAAGGCGCATGAATTGGTGGCCTCCGGCACGGATGCGGAAGGACGCCGGGTGGAGGAATCCTGCTCCATCGGTTATGCCCGCGATTCCCATGAGCCGGAGATAAAGGTTACGCCCGGGGACGGGGCTGTTGCGCTGAAGGGTGATTTCCCGCGTGCCTGCACGGCTCACCTCTTTGTGGGCTGTGGGCAGAAGCTGCGCCATGTGAATCTGCCGGTGCAGGCGGGTGAACATGCGTACCAGGTTCCTCTGCAGGAGGGCGAGGAAGGCAGCCTTTGTTTCACACTGGTGCTGCCGGCGGAGGCTCCCGGTGCGTCGGCCACTTCCTGCCAGAATGTCTGCTTTGTGCCTGTCCGCCGGTATCACCTGGAGGTGGCTCTGGATGTGCCGCAGCAGGTGTGCCGCCCGGCAGAGGTGGTCACGATTTCCGGTCGCGTGCTGGCGTCGGATAAACCGGCAGATGCCGAGGTGACGCTCTATGCTGTGGATGCCGGCATGATGTCGGTGGCAAGGTATGACTACCCCGACCCTGAGACCTGGTTCTGCAGGCGGGATGCCCGCAGCTTCACACTGACGAGTCCGAGGCTTGCGCTGCACAAGCCCGCCCCGCAGTCGGCGGAGGTGGAGATGCTCATGGGGTTCTGGATGGGCGATATGGTGGGGAAGGGCTATTCTCTCTCTCCGGAGGAATCTTATGGTCACTCCGGCATGCTGGGTGCTATTTTCGGAAATATGTACCACGCCGTGGCGGATGGCGAGCTGCGGTGCTGGTCGCTGGATACCCAGTACCAGGCTGCGGAGTGTGCTCCGGCTCCGGTGGTGCCTTGCATGGCCGCCGGGACCCGGTCCGGAAGTGGCGTTTATTACTCTAAGAAAAAGAGCATTCGCGGCATGGATGATGAGGAGTACGAAGGCGAGGATGATGAAGGCCCTGCTGAATTCTGCTGCTATGTTCCCCCGGCAATGAAAGAGGGGACGGAACAGCCGCGGCTGCGCACGAACTTCTGTCCTGTGGCCGTGTGGAAGGGTGCACTGAAAACGGATGCCGAGGGCCGTTTCTCGGCAGAAGTGACGTTGCCCGACACGCTGACTACCTATGAGGTCATTGCCGTGGCGGTGGATCGCAGCGGCAAGCGTTTCGGCACGAAGAAGGGTGAGTTCACGGTGGCTCTGCCGGTGATGCTCACGCCCGGTACACCGCTCTTCATGAGCCTGGGGGATGAACTGCGCCTGCCGCTTTCCATTGTGAACAACACGGATGAAGCCGGTACCTGGACAGTCACGCTGGAGGGGGCCGAGACCCCGCAGGAAATCACGCTTGAGGCCCGCAGCAGCGGCACGCTCTACTTCAACTTCAAGGCCGCAGCGGAGGGCGAGCAGAAACTGCGCTGGACAGCGCAGGGCAAGCCCGGCAGCGATGCGGTGCAGGGCGAGTTCTCCGTGCGTTTCCCCGCGCCGGTGCTGAAGGAAACGCACCGGCTGGCCCTCAGCCCCGGCGATGCGGCGGTGCAGCTGGCCTCTCTGCTGGGCAGCGAGGTGGGCTCGGCGACCCGTGGCGAGCTGGAGCTGGTGGCATCGGCGAATCCGCTGCTGCATCTGGCCGGTGCGGCGGATTATCTGCTGGAATACCCCTACGGCTGCACCGAGCAGCGGGCTTCGGCGCTGATTCCCTGGCTGCTGTATGATGAGCTGGCTCCCTTCTGCCCGAAACTGGCACAGACCCGCCCGGAGGAGGTGAAGAAGGTAGTGGAGAAGGCCATTGCTGACCTGCTGCCGCGCCAGTGCGAGGACGGCGGCCTGTCCTTCTGGGGCGGGTGGAATCATTCCTGCCTCTGGGCCACGGCTCATGCCGGCTATGTGCTCAAACTGGCGCAGGAAAAGGGCTACGAAGTGCCGCAGGAGGCCATGGATAAGCTCTACCGCTACCTTTGGTGGACTCCGTACAGCAATGCCTCGGCCCGCACCCGCTTTGCCATTGCCCGCACCCGTGGAAAGACCGGGCAGATGAAGGATATTCTGCGCGAGATGCTGAAGCCGGAGGAGGAAGACTTTGAGTTCCCGCTGCTGGGTCGCGAGACTCGCGCCGCCATGCAGTTCATGCTGAGCATGCTGGAGAATCCGGATGGCGCCGATGCTGCGTTCCGCACCTGGCTGCGCACCGCCGGCCGCGATTACCGCCATGGCACCACGCAGGGCAATGCCTGGAATCTCTTTGCTCTGGTGGAATACCTGAAACTGAAGAAGGAGCAGGGCACTGCTGCCAGTCTGGTGCTGCAGGATGGCTCTCAGCAGTCCCTGGACAAGGGGGCCACGGTGGTGCCGCTGCCCTGGCAGCCCGGGCAGGAGATGAAGGCGCTGCCCACGGCTCTTTCCGCCGCAGCGGGCACGGTGTATGCCACGCTGCGCGTGCGTGCGCTGCCGGATACGACCGATTACCCCGGCGTGACGGAGCGCGGCCTGCAGGTGACGCGCCTGTATGAGACCAAGGGGGCCGATGGGGTGTGGCGTCCGGCAACGTCCTTCAAGGTAGGCGACGTGGTGCGCGTGACGCTGACCTGTGCCAAGGTGGCGGATGAGCACAAATACCTGGTGCTGGAGGATTATCTGCCCGCCTGCATGGAGGCCATCAACCCCGAGGTGACGAGCCAGGCTGCCGGTCTGGAGCCCATGCCATGGAGCCTGGCTTTCGACCACCGCGAGTATCTGGCCGACCGCGTGCGCGGCTTCTGCACCCGCTGGGGCGGACGCGATTTGCTCAACATGCGCTATTATGCCCGCGTAAAACGCGCCGGCACGGCTGCCGCACCGCCAGCCCAGGCGCAGCTCATGTATGAGCCGCAGGTTTACGGTCTTTCCCCGAATGCGAAGATTGTCACAGAACCATGAATAAGCTGCTTTGTGTCTTGATGTGTGCGCTGGCTGTTCTTCCGCCCGCTGCGGGCGAGGAGCCTGAGCCCTTTGCTCTGAAAGCTTTTCGTACGGCGGTTCAGGCTGCTCCGGGGAATGTGGCTTTTTCTCCCTCCAGCATGGAGGGCGTGCTGCGCCTGCTGCGGCGCGGGGCTCAGGGAGAGACAGCGGCGGAGCTGGATGGTGCGGGCATATCGCCCGTTTCGCCTGTGGCGGGTAGCGGGGTGCGGGAGGCCGAGGCCTTGTTTGTGGATTCCTCGCTGGAGCCGGCGCTGCTGCCTGCTGTACGGTGCCTTGATATAAGGGCGCTGCCGCTGCAGAAGAATCCGCAGGAAGCGGTGAACATCATCAATTCCTGGGTGAGTGGGCACACGCGTGGCATGATTCCGGAGTTGTTCAATGCAGACAGCCTGCGGGGAGCCAGCCCGATGGCCATGGTGGCGGTGAATGCCACGGCTCTGGATGCCCGCTGGCAGATTCCCTTTTCCCCGGATAAGACGGAGGAACAGAGGTTCTACTGCGCGGACGGCAGCACATCTACCGTGCAGATGATGATGCTCCGGAAGGCTCTGTATGTGGCTCAGGGGGAGGACTGGCATGCCGTGGTGCTCTTCTACAAAGGAAAGGATGATAAGCCTTCCAGAACCTGCCTGGTGGCCATTCTGCCCACGGGGAATGCCCGCGATTTTGTCGCTACGCTTACGGCGGAGAAGTATGCGGAAATTACCTCGGCGCTGCAGCAGTTCACCCGGCGGCGCATTGTGCTGGGTTTGCCGCGCTTTGAGCTGCGCACGGAGACAAAATCCTGGAAATCTATCCTGCAGGCCTGCGGTTTGCGCCGCCTGTTTTCCCCGCAGGCCGATTTCCGCGGCTTCATGAACCGCCCGCTGTATGTGAGCGATGTGTGCCAGAGCTGCTATGTGAAGGTGGACGAGCAGGGCACCAGGGCCGCAGCAGCTACCGCCGCTATTATGGTTCGGTCCGCCGCCCCTCGCCGGACTGAACGGCTCATCTTCAACCGCCCCTTCATCTGGGCTATTATGAATCTGGATTCTCCGGAATCCCCCTTCTTCATGGGCCTCCTCGAAAATCCCTGAGCAAAGCTCAGGGCTTTCATACGCTGGAAACCTGGGCGGGCGTATCGAAGAGAAGCCCCCAGCCAGCGTAATTCATTGAGGCCCGCAGGGTCGACTGGTTACCGCTGCATCAGCAGTGGTGCGGCCCTATCAGTAAAAACCTCTATCTCAATTCCTCCCGGCGGCATGTAGTTTTTCCAGCAACCTCTCGCAGAGCTTGTGATACTCAGTGGAGCCGGGGGCTTGCAGTGCATGTTCGACGATTTCCAGCGGTGTCTCCCTGATGCCGTTGAATTGGAGCATCCTGTCCTGATATGCCTCCTCGCCTTCGCCGGGGCGGGGAGGAGCGGCCTCATCGGGCACCAGATTCGGATTTGCGCCAGCCTCCAGCAGCATGTCCAGGCGCTTTTCAAGCAGCTGCAGTTCCTCCATCGCGGCCGGTTCCTTTCTGCTTTGCAGCGGGGCAAGCAGCGATTGCAGTGCCGTCCGCTCGTAGCTGGTATCATTCAGATTCACCAGCTTTTCCCGCAGCACACGTTCCACCAATTCCCCGGCCTCTTCAAGAGCGAGCATGGTGCAGAAGTTTTCCACGCTCACGGTTTTGCCGTGGTCAATGGCCCACATCCAGGGACGAGTGTCGCGTGGCTGGCTGAGCATGAGCGCCATATCACAGGCAAAACCGATGCTGCGTTTCGTGCCGTTGATATCTGCCCCGTTTGCCAGCAGGAAATCTGCCGTCTTGCGGCGCTCCTCCCAGGGTATTTCCGCATCGCCGAGGAAATGCCCGCTGAGGATGGGGGTGAGCGGCGTTTCCAGCTCCAGGGGGTGGTAGTATTTTTCCTCCAGCTTCGAGACGTCGTTCGGATTGGCGCCATGCGCCACCAGAGCCTCCACCGCGCGCAGCTGCCCGCGTCCGGCGGCCATGATAGTGGGGGTAATGCCGATGCGTTGGTATTGCTCTTCAACGTAGACCTTGCGTTCATCCCTTGCATGCCCGCAGCGGGCGAAGTGGTGAAGCTGCTCCCGGACATCGGAACACATGATGCGTGTCTGGATGATGAGCTGCGCGATATCGCTGAGCTGCATGGCGGTAAAGGTCTTTGCCGTCAGCTCATTCAGGGTTTCGTGGAATATGCCCTGCACGCAGGTATCAAAGCCGGTGAGCGCGGCGCGTTCCTCCACCGTCCAGTTCTCGTGGAATTCCGGAGCCTCCTTCCACGTCCAGCCATAGAGCCATACATAACCGCCGCCCAGGGTCAGCACCAGGGCGGCCACCAGGCCACCGGATACGATGCCGGTCCTCCTGAACCAATGCCTGCGTTTGGGTGGTTGCACGCTCATGCTTAGAGTATAACTGCCCTGTCCCCCTGAATCAAGCCTGTTTTTGATTGCTCCCGGCAAATGGCGATTTGTGTGGGGCTCAAATCTTTCGGAGCATGGGACTTCAGTCCCGAAAAACTCAAGCGATGAGGGACTAAAGTCCCTTGCTCCGATAAAAACAGCTGCCCGACAAACTCCAATCTATCGCCGCCTTGCGTGGCGACACATCGCAAAAAAACGCAGCGGCCGGGGGCCGCTGCAGTTCATGTAAAGTTTCTTTTCCTCGCCTGCGACTTAATCGCGGCGGCGCGGACGACGGCTGAACTTATCGTAGAACACGTGCTCGTTGCGGTCACCGCCGCGGTTGCGGCGGTCGCGGAAGGAGCTACCGCGTTCCTCGCGCTCACGCTCGCGCTTGAAATTGGTATTGCCGCGTCCGCCGTATGTAGCGCCACGGCGCTCGCGCTCGCGGGGACGGTATTCGCGCTCGTAGGGGGCATTGCCGGCATCCGGGCGGCCCTTATCCTCGCGCACGTTCACCTCATAGCCACAAATCTGGCAGGTGCCCAGGCGCTCAATAAGCTGCGGAGCAATCTCCGGCGTCACCTCGATGAGTGAATGCTTGAGGAAGAGGCGGATATCTCCCACAGAACCCTTGGGTGCGCCACCCTCGTTGTAGAAAAGGCCGGCAATATCCTTGGGGCGCAGACCCAGTAACTTGCCGCCGTTCATGAAGAGGGTCACGCTCTGTTGCAGGCTGCTCCAGTCATTGCCCTTTTCCACGGGAGCCGTATCATCATCTGCCACACGGTTCGGGCGGGAGAACTTGCTGGGGCGATCCTCGGGAATGGGTTGGAGCTCCCGGCTCGTCTTGGCGACCAGGAGATTGAACATGGCCGACAAGAGCTGCTCCACCGGCATGTCGATGGCGCTCAGCTCCTCCGGCAGCTCGTTCTCTGCCGTGGCGCGTTCCAGAATCTCATCCACCAGCGATTCGCGGCGTACTTCTTCCACCTGGGCACCGGTCATCACCTTCTCGCGCTGCATGCGCACCCCCACAAAGCGCTCCAGACGGCCCAGCAGCGAGAAATCGCGGCGGCCAATGAAGGAAACAGCACGGCCCTTGCGGCCGGCGCGGGCGGTGCGGCCGATGCGGTGCACGTAATCCTCCGGGTCGCGGGGAAGCTCAAAGTTCACCACGGTGTCCACATCATCAATATCCAGACCGCGGGCGGCAATATCTGTGGCCACCAGCACGGTGAGATTCCCCTTGCGGAATGAATCCATCACGCGCTCGCGCAGCGTCTGCGGCATGTCGCCGTGCAAGCGGTCCACCGCATAACCACGGGCCAGCAGACCATCCACAATATCATCCACCACGCGCTTGGTGTTGGCAAAAACAAGACCTCGCTTCATGCGCCCCATCTCAATCAGGCGGCTGAGCACCTCGATACGGGAGGAGAATACCACCTCATACACAAGCTGCTCGCAGGTGGGCACGGTGAGCTGGGGCCGCTCAATCTCAATCACCTGCGGGTCTTCGGCAACCATATCCACCAGCTTGCGGATAGCCGGTGACATGGTGGCAGAGAAAAGAAGCGTCTGGCGTTCCTCAGGCAGCAGCGCCACGATGCGCTCAATATCCTCCTGGAACCCCATATCCAGCATTTCATCAGCCTCATCCAGAATCAGCATGGAAATATGGTCTGCTTTCAGCTCGCCCTGTTCCATGAGGTCGATGACGCGCCCCGGGGTGCCCACCACAAACTGCACACCACGCTTCAGCGCAGCCAGCTGCGGACCAAAGGAGGCACCGCCATAAATCGGCACGGCTGACACGCCATCCAGGAAAAGAGCCAGCTTATCCACCTCTCGGCAAATCTGCACGGCCAGCTCGCGGGTGGGCGCCAGGCAGAGAACCTGCACCGCACGCACCGCCGGGTCTATGCTCTCCAGCGCGGGAATAGAGAATGCCAGCGTCTTACCGGAACCGGTATGGGAAAGCCCCAGGATATCCGCCCCGTTCAGTGCCGGGGGAATGGCACGTTCCTGAATAGGAGAAGGGGTTTCAAAGCCAAGCACTTCAATGGCCTCCAGGATTTCCGGGCAAATTCCAAGTTCTGAGAATGACATAGACGGCGCAGAGAATGCACGATAATTCTGTTTTTGTAAAGCAAATTTTACCCCGAGAACACACTAAGCGAAAAAAGGAATTGCCTTGCCGCGTGCGGCGCGATATACTTTCCCTGCATGAGTGAACAGGAAGAAGATATGAATGCATTCAACAGCTGGGATTGCTTTGGCGCAACTCTCATGCTCGGGCTTACTCCTGCAGTTATTCACTTAGCCACAACCAGAACCCAGGAGGGCCAGAAGTTTGTGTACGATGAAGCGGGTACCATCATGATTGCTTTGGTCGGGCTTATTGTCGCCCTGGTGGTGCTTGCCGTAGCGCTTATCACCCGCTGGAAGCTCCTGAGCAAGATTATCAACGGCCTGGGCCTCGCTCTCACCATCTGTTACACGGCCTACATGGTCAATTTCTGGTACATCTCGTGCTCCAAACCGCCCGGAAACAAGAGCCTTTCCCCCGAAGCTAACCAGGCCCTGCAGACCGCCCCCGCCACGCCCCAGCAGTAAAAACCCGCCCATGCGAAGCCAATGGCACGGACGATGTGGCTGCAGGGTGGGGGGTAAATCGCTTTGTTTCAGCGCTTTTCCAGAGATAATGGCAGGGCAGGGGATGAAGACGCGTGAAAAAATACGGAAAAATATGCAAACATTGAAAATTTAGTCTTGCATTTCCTCTCGGCTTCTGTTAAACTCCGCCCGTCCTCACCAGAGGTCAATACAGAACGGGGTATTAGCTCAGTTGGTAGAGCGTCTCAATGGCATTGAGAAGGTCAGCGGTTCGAATCCGCTATGCTCCAGGCTTCGTAAAACAGCGTATCAGGTCACCTGATACGCTGTTTTTCTACGCCCAGGCAGGCCGATTAGGGGGTCAATAGCAAAAAGTGTGGAATTTGAATTTTCATATCACAATGGGGTCAATAGCAAAAAGTGTGGAATTTGAATTTTCATATCACAATGTGCCCACATTCAATTAAGACTCTTAATCGGTAGTTCTGAAAGTTACGATAGCCATAGGCGCGGCGTTGAATTAATTTCATTTTTCTATGGAAGCCTTCAGTGATTCCCGGAGCGAGTTCGCTCGATATGCAGAGTATGACGTACAAACTTTCCAAAAAAATCTTGTCCTCATAGAAAAAAATGCTACTATTACTCGACAACGAAATGAAACTCACGCTACAGAATTTTGCAAAGATAGACCATGCGGATATTATTCTAGATGGTCTCACGGTTATTGCCGGAGAAAATAATACAGGAAAGAGTACTATCGGTAAAGTTTTATTTTCGGTGTTTGATGCTTTGTATTACATGGAGGAACGAAAGTTTCTTGATAAATTATCATTTGTCAGAATGGCTTTATACCGTGCGGCTTTAAAAGCTAATGCTGACTTTAATTACGATGAGATAGAGCAGCAACTCTCTTTTTTTCGCAAGGAACATGTAGTTCCTTCAAATGAGCAATTGGTTAATGTATTCTGTACTATTGCAGGCAGGTCTTCTGACGATGTCGATTTTTGCGATGTTATGCAGAAAATTTTATCGCAAAGAGATAAAATTGATAACAGCATTCTAGAGTGTAGAATGATTTCCAATGTCTTTCGCTCAACGTTTAATCAACAGATTAATTCATTACAATATCCTGACACCGAAGCCAGAATTGATTTGGATATAAAAAAGAACAACGTTAGGTTAGTATTCCGCGATGATGTTTGTCGGGTCTATAATTCTGACTTAAAAATTAAAAATAAGGCTGTATACTTAGCAAACCCCGACGTTATCTCTAAAACAAGGTTTTCTCATGGAGATTATACGCAAGAGGCTTTGTACAGTCTATTGAACGAATCAAGTGTAGAATCGTCAGTTTCTGATTCTCTTTTAACAGAAGGGAAGTTTGTTACGATTATTCAAAAATTACACTCAGTTTTACCTGGGCGTTTTGTCACCACTAAAGATAATCCACGTCAAATAGAATTGCTAGGATGCTCAAATACTCTTAAAGTGTCCAACCTCTCCACGGGACTCAAGAGTTTTGCTCTTTTACGAATACTGATCGAGCAAAACAAAATCCGAGAGAAGGATATTTTAATTTTAGACGAGCCAGAAATACATCTTCACCCTCGTTGGCAGGTCATTTATGCAGAAATTATAGTCCTACTTCGCAAAGAATTCGACTTAACTATCGTAGTAACGACTCACAGTCCTTACTTCCTCGATGCTATACATTTGTATTCTATTTTACATGGTGTGAACGATAGTGCAAATTATTATCTTACAGAGCAATTAGAGCAAGGCGGTTTTTCTTTGAGTAGTGTCACAGAAAATATTGAACTTATCTATCGTAAGATGCTTTCAGCAGTTGAGCTTCTCGATACTTTGCGTCACAAATTAGAATACAATGTAGAATGAGTGTGGAGATTTCATCAACATTTTCATTTTCTTTATGCCCTTTAAGCGATTGCTCCAAAGACGGTCAGGTTAAAATGACCGAAAGCAGCTTACCTGTTTATAATTTTGATGGTATCAAAAAACGCTATGGACGTAAAAGGACTATCCCCTTACTTCCATCTTCTGCTGATGCTCTTTATCTTTCACCTGGAGGTGCGTGGTATTTCATAGAATTTAAGAATGGTAAAATTGACGAAGTCGATGTTACAAAAAAAATATATGATAGTTTAGTTATTCTTTCGGACTGGCATGAAGGATGTATTGCAGATATTGATTTTTCGAGAAATAACATTATTTTTATCCTAGTGTATAATCCGACGAAATATCGTTCTTCGCAAGAATCATCTTCAAGAAATATGCTATACCAACATCTGGAACAGCAATCTGACACACGTAAGGTTTTGTTTAATTTAGATCGTTATGTTGGTTACATATTTAAGAACGTCGTTACGTGTACTCCTTCTGAATTGGAAGAAATACTAGTTTAAATATTTTTAATATGTCAGAAGTTGCGGATTCTACCGCAACAAGAGGAAGATACATGAGCGTGCTCGTGGACGGTTGCAAAGATAGGATACAATCGAGAATGGTTATAGTTTCATGGTAGTCTATACCCCCAAAGTTTTAACTAATCTTAATTTTCATCATTTCCTGTTGGAGAAGGATATGTAAAAGTTTCTACTATCTTTGCGATAGGACCTCCCGTAAAAACACGCAGAGTTACTGAAAAATACTAGTCTTGCAACGAAGCTAACATGATATTTTCCGCGCGGTTTTACGCATCTCCGAGTTATGAAAATGACCTTTTGTTATCTGCTGCTGCCGCTTTGCTCGCTGCTGGTGAGCTGTGTGGATGTGAATGCGCCGCTGGAATCCGGGGAGCTGTTGCTGGTGAATGCCGTGCGGGAGGAGAACGTGGCGGAAGTGCGGCGTTTGCTCGAATCCGGTGCAGATCCGAACCAGCAGGAGGAGCGCCGTGGATACTATGTGAAAACGAGCCCGTTGAGCCAGGCTCTGCGGAAAGATAATATGGAGATTGTGCAGGTGCTGCTGGATGCCGGCGCCAGGGTTGAGCCGGAGGATGTGCTGAGCGCAGCCAGA
>JAFYWX010000059.1 GCA_017546445.1 Akkermansia sp.
CGTTCGGGGTTCGTTTTGTTTGCTTAGTCAACCCAGGGTTCCGCCGCTGACGCGGCTGCACCCTGGGCTACCAGCTGGCGCCCTTACGGGCTCAATGTTCCGCTCGCTGACGCGAGCCCGCTGCCCGACAAACTCCAATTTGGTAAATAGCGCTTGTAATTTTCAATAGATTGTGTATACTTCGGGCATGTCTACGGAGTCAGAGAACAGCTTTGAGATTCAGCGTGATGCTCTTTCGGCTGCTATTGTGGAATTGAACAGCATGTGCCCCTGTGATGGTGTTATCATGACCCGGACGGGGGAAGTGAAGGTGGGTTATGAGAGTGATGCTGATTTCTTCTGCATGCTGATTCCTGCCGGGGTGCTGGCCCGCCAGCTCACCGCAGACGGCCTTTCCTCATACACAGGCAAGGAGCTTAAGAAATGGGCAGATTCTTATGATACAGAGCCTTTGCAGGCAAAGGTAAATGCTGCCCGCTGATTATTCTGAAAACCAAATACGACTATGAAGAAGAAGTACATACTGTTGTTCGCAGCCGCTATGTTCACCTTTGGTGCGCCCATGGCTGATGCCGCCCCCAAGAAGAGCAAGAAGGCCAAGACAGAGGCTGCGGACGAATTTGACATTTTCAGCCCCTCGGAGGAGGAGGAGAAACGCGCCGCCCGCAAGGCTGCCAAGGAAAAGGCTGCTGAAGAAGAAGCCGAGGAGAGGGGCCTTACCGGCGCCGAGCGTCGCGAGGAAAATAAGCAGGCCAGAGAAGATTCCAAGTATTACATCAATAACCAGAAGAAGACACTGAAGATTCTCCGCTCTGTGCGTAATGAGAAGTCTGCAGCCAAGGCCGTGAAGCCGCTGGAAGCGATTTACGGCGAGGTGATTGACTCTTCTGCGTCCGACGGTGCGTTGACCGCTCTGGGCACGGTGAAGATTATGGAGGAGGATGAGGAAAAACTGCCTGTTCACCAGTCTCTCCGCTCCGTTGCCGCTGCGCTTAACCAGGCTATCAACAAGGAGATTGCCCGTATCGGAAAATTGAACATTCAGCACAAGAAGTTCAACGGCGCCATGAAGAACATGATTGATGCCCAGCGCTGAGTTGGCATAAAAAAGATATCCCTTAATTACAAGGTGGAAAACGCAGGCATGCCGCGTTTTCCACCTTGCCTTGTTAAGGCAGCAGCTCTTTGATGCCGTTTGTGGGGAAGCGGAGCTCGTTATGCAGGAAGGGGCGCAGATGCTTGAACGCCCGGCTTCTGGAGCCGAAGAGCTGCTCCAGGGTATAACGCTGTTCTGCCGGTATGTTCAGCTTGTGCTGCAGTACCAGCAGCAGGCAGCGTAGGGAGGGTGAGCGGTGGCGCTCCTCCTGGTATAATCTGCACCCCAGTTCCCAGGCTTCCTGCTCGCGCCCGCGGATACGGCACAGGTTATAGAACACCCATCGGTGGTACATGGGCGAGGCACCAGCGGCTATCGCCTTGCGGTAATCTTCTACCGCGCGGGTGAAATTGGTGCGGCGTGCCAGGTCTTCATCAAATGCGCCCAGCTGAAGCCAGAGCAGGGGGCTTTCCGGGTTATTGGCAAGGCCCTCCAGCAGAAATTGCTCTGCGGCATCCAGGTAATTCTTATTCTGCACCGCCTGCTCGTGGGGCCCCAGGTGCTCCTGATTATTGACCCAGGCTACGGCGTTTTTGGCCATATCGGCCGCGGCGCGAATCCAGTAGTTGACACGCTGCGGGCAGAGGGTGGTAATCTGCTTCCACCGGCGCAGGGCTCGCGGCCAGTCCTGCTGAAGCCAGGCATTGGTGGCGTCCACACAGAGCATCTCTGCCGCAAAGGTGCGCAGCCCACCCAGGCTGAACAGCGCCAGTTGCTGGGAGAGTGCATCCGTCTGGGCGTAATCCGGCGGCGGCAGCTGCAATTTGGCAGCCTGTTCCTGCTGCTGCAGATGACTGCGCAGCGGCTGCATCAACCAGCCGGCTGCGGCCAGCGTAAGCAGCACCCCGGCATAGTGCAGGGGCGTCTGCAGAAATCTGGCAGCGCGGGGCATCATGCTCGGTTCAGGCGGGCTCGTATATCAGCAGCCAGCTGCTCCCAATGCGGAACGCCTACCCCGGCTTCGCGGGCGCGGGCCAGGGTGCTGCCCCAGATGGCATCGTACTCCACCGGGCGGCCCCGCAGGTAATCCACCGCGCTGCTCGGGATGAATTCTCCCATGATGCGCGTGCGCTCCATCTGCTTGTGCACAATATCCATAGGCAGTGGGTAGCCCCGTTTTTCGGCCGCCTGGCACACTTCCTCCATGATGGCGCGGGCGCGTTCATCCTGCCCCGGCATGGTGAAGAGTTTCTTGACGCTGATGCCGCCGTGTGCCACGCACAGGCCGTTGAAGGGGATATTCCAGGTGAGCTTGCACCACTGAATCTGCTCCGCGTGGTCAAAAGCGGTGCTCCCGATATGGGCCTGCTCAAACATTGCGGCAAATTCCCTGGCGCGTGCAGAGCCCGCTTCCGAGCTTACGAAGGGGGCGAACTGGATGTCGCCGCCTTCCAGGTGGCGGATTTTTCCGGGTTCGTCCATCATGCAGCACACAAAGCAGAGTCCGATATACACCCGCTCTGCCGGTATATAGGCGGAAATCGCCTCTGCATTGCCCATACCGTTCTGGAGGGTAAGCACCTCTGTGTGCTCCCCGACCAGTGCAGGCAGGTAGGCGCCGAGCTGGTCATTGCAGGTGGTCTTCCAGCAGACAATCACCAGATCGGCCGGCCCGCACTCCTCCGCGCGCCGGCATACATTCACCTGCAGCAGGCGGATATCCCCGTGCACGCTTTCCACCTGCAGCCCATTGGCCTTTACCGGCTCGTACACCGAGCGGCCTATGAAACAGACCTCATGACCAGCTTCCACCAGGCGTGCGCCATAATAGCACCCCAGTGCACCTGCTCCCAATATGGCAATTTTCATGCCCCTAGACTAGCATTTGTGCCCTAATCATGCAATAAAAAAGGGTGTACACACACTTTTGCCTTGCAATGTCGTGCTAAAAACGGTATTTAGGAACCACTTATATCAACCCGGGCGGGCCTGTTTGCCTGCCCTACAAACAACACAACAGAACCACCATGGGTCAACAACATCGTAAGGAGACGAAGCGTCGCCGCCGCACTGCCTACATCAAGCGCCAGAAGGAAATCGCCAAGAACAGCAAGAACACCACTCCTGTTCAGATGGCTAAGAAGGTTTCCAAGGACTAACTTTGTTTCCAGACTGAACAAGTCTTCAGAATCGGCACGGTTTGTTTTCTCAGACCGTGCCGATTCCTTTTGCGGCGTTTCTGTGCCTGATTTGTTGCCCTGACATAAATATCTGCAAAATCGTCAGTTTCTGCGTAATGGACTGACGGTTTTGCTTGTCATGCTATCTAGATTGTGATACATTCTGTCATCTTCTAATCCACACACATGAAAATCAAGCATTTCTTCCTCTCCCTGTTGGCCATGGCTGGCGTAGCCCAGGCCGGTGAGCCCGGCGTTGATATCACACCTGCTCCGGAATCCTGCACCTACCACCGTTTCTATGATGCTCTTTCCATTCCCGGCGATTCTGCCCCGGCCTGGAAGAAGAAGCTCTACGACACCACCGGCACGACCCTCTATGTTGAGCTGTACGGTGCCTACTGGGCCGTTGATAACCAGAGCGCCGGCTATGAGGACGATAACTTCTCTCTGCTGTACTTCAGCTCCATGAATCAGCGTATCATTCAGGACTCTGTGGACGGTGGTACCTGGTTCAACCTGGCACTGGCCGGCTCCTGGGGCCTCAATCATGATTCTGCAGATGGCTCCCGTTTCTATACCGACGGTATGGGCACCGGCACCTGGCCGCACACCGATAGCGTGGGCGCCGCCGGCCTCTATATCATGAATGCCACCCTGCGCCAGTATTTCAACAACAAGCGCACTTGCCTGAACGTGGGCGCTATCTGGATGAGTATGTACTTCGACCGCATCGGCCACGCCCGTTTCATGAACGATGCTTTCGAGAAGTCTCCCGTGCTGCCCATGTACTACGGCACCCCCGGTGCTGTGATTCAGCATGAAATCGACAAGAATAACTTTGTGACCGCCGCCTTCATCGGCACTGGTCTGGGCCTGGGTGACAATTTCCTGAACCTGGACAACACCAACGGCTACGCTGTGCAGGCTGAATGGGGCCATTGCTTCAACGAAGGTAAGGGCACCTGGCGCGTTGCTTCCTTCTTCACCAGCGTGGATTCTGTAGGCTCCCGCGGTGTGGAAGAGGAACACAACGCTGTGGGTATCATGAGCGGTGTTGAGTATGATGTGAACGACCGCGTGAAGGTGTATGCACGCCTGGCCCTGGCCAGCAGCGAGCACGTGCGCGCCCGCAAGGAAGCCATGGTGGGTACCACCCTCCGTCTGGTTCCCAACCGTCCGCAGGATTACCTCGGCGCAGCCGTGGGTGTGTACAAGTGTGGCGATGGCGATGCCGCCCCCCTGGTGAACGAGTATGAGAAGGTGATTGAGCTCACCTACCGCGTGCAGGTGAATGACTATGTGTCCGTGGCTCCTTACTACCAGCTCTACATCGACCCCGCCTACCGCAATGTTTCCACGGTGAGCGCTACCGGTCTGCAGGCTCACGTGGAGTTCTGATAAATACCTGATTTAGCTTATAATAACAAGGCGCAGCAGGTCTCATGCCTCGCTGCGCCTTTTTGTGTTCTCCCGCTGTGGAGCGTTTTGTGAAGAAGAGAGAAGGGGAGCGAAAGCTCCCCTTTTACTCGATTGTCCAGAGGGCAGGGAATGAATGCCCTGCGCCTTAACCGTATTATCTACTGCAATTGGCCACGGTCTGCTGCACATTGGCCGCACATGCAGTGTCGACTGAACTGCCGCCGGTGGCGGTAGTCCCGAATATTGCGCCCAGAATGATGCAGAGCATCAAGGTGAGAACCGCGCATATGGTGGTAAATGCATTCAATTTCATAATCAAGGTGCCTTACAGCATTGTTTTCGTTATAGCACAGTTTGTGCTTTGGTCAAGATAAAAATGCCGCTTGTGTCACATGCGAGGCGGATATTTCACAATTGGCTGAATTTATCAACCCCGTTATTCTGGGGCTGTTCCCCCCTTCTTTATCCGTATAAATGGCGATGTGACAGACTGTTGTTTTTTTGCGGAGCGGAGGCCTTTTCCAGGCTTGCCTGCGCCCTGTGGGCTTCGCCGAGACAGGATAGTCCTGTGTTTCGATGGATTGAGGCTCCGCTAAAGTGCAAGTTGCGGTTTTAGTAACACCCAATTTGTATCTTCCCAAATCCCATTTTTTTCTTTTTTTCTAAATAAAAACACCAGCCTGCTGCGCTTACATAGTGATAGCACACAACTATGAAATACATTCTTACATCCATCGCAGTTCTAGCCACAGCCTCCGTTGCTCTGGCACAGGGGCCGCAGCATCGCGGTCTGCAGCCTCAGTCCGGGAAGCCTCAGCTCGTGCAGCCTGGCAAGCTCTCTCCTCAGCACCACGGCAAGCCGCAGGTGAAGCCCGGTAAGCCTGCTTCTCAGCACTTCGGCAAGCCGCAGGTGAAACCCGGTAAGCCTGCTTCTCAGCACTTCGGCAAGCCGCAGGTGCAGCATGGTCGGCTCGCCCCTCTCCCTGGTCGGGCTGGCATGCCCGGCAAGCCCGCTCCTCAGCCTGGCAAGCCCGCTCCTCAGCTTCATTATCATCCCCGCGCCCTTCGTTAATATCCCGGTTGAACTTTCTATGATTCACATGCTGCGCAGGGCTTGCCCTTGTGCAGGTTGTGCTAAAAGCTTATGAAATCTCTTCGTTCTGTTATACTGGCTGTTTCTGCTACCGTCTCACTTGCAGTACTGCCTTCTTGTCAGGTTTTCCTGGAGATGTTTGGTGAATTTTTAAAAAATCCTTCCATTGTCACTGGAAACGAAGTAGGTAGCTCGATGCCCTCACCGGAAGCGGGCTACGATTCTGACCAAGGCTACGATTCTGACCAAGGCTACGATTCTGACCAGGGCTACGATTCTGACCAGGGCGATAATTCTGACGGGAATACCTCAACGGATTCGTCTACAACAGATGAACCCACCACTAAGCCCTCGTATGGAACGCGTCCGTCTAGACCGGGCTCCGGCGGTATTCATGGCGGTAACCATGGCGGTATTCATGGCGGTAACCATGGCGGTATTCATGGCGGTAACCATGGCGGTATTCATGGCGGTATTCATGGCGGTAACCATGGCGGTAACCATGGCGGTAACCATGGCGGTAACCATGGCGGTATTCATGGCGGTAACCATGGCGGTAACCATGGCGGTAACCATGGCGGTATTCATGGCGGTAACCATGGCGGTAACCATGGCGGTAACCATGGCGGTAAAGGCAAGGGTAAGGGGCCGGACAAAGGCATGGGTAAGGGCAAGGGAAAGGATAATACCTTTGACGCTCCCATCAAGTCCTCTTCCAATTCTGGACGTGGCGGTTCTTTGAAGGGAAGTGGATTGCAGACAGGCAAGCCGGGGCCCGGCTCAAAGGCATGGCTGCTTGAGCGGGGAAAAGGTATCAAATCGGGTAAGCCGCATGGTAAGTTCCGCGGTGATGACGACACGGATAAGAAGAAAGCAAGGCGTTAATCGTGGCTCTGTTGCCTGCTTCGTGCCCGGTGGCATGTACTCCACTCTCTTTCTGAGATTAGGATAGAAATATATTTCCCAAACAATAAGCAATCAATACTAAATTACATGAACAAAATTACTTCAATCATCGCAACATGTGCAGCCGCTGTTACTCTCAGCTCCTGTGGAGGCGTTGGCCTTATAGACTACATCAGCTGCATTTTCAGCCCTAATCTAGAGGAATGTCTTGCCGTCAAGGCTGTGGAGGGTTTTACCAACTCTCTGGAGTCACTTATTGGTGGTATGAATACTCTTGAAGAGGCTCAGAAGGTGTCCGTTATTATGGCTAAGCTGCGGAATGCTATCAATACGGCTGAGAGATTAGGGCTTGAAATACCTTTGAAGGTTAAGAAGGTATACAACGATGCTTTGTCTCGCATCCAGAGACACAATTACTTCGGTTCTGAAGCTCTTCAGGCTGCTCTGGATGGTGCCTATCCTTTGTAAATCATCGCCAGATAAGCAGATATAGAAATCAAATGAGCGTTGCCGGTGGTTGAATCGGCAACGCTCAAAGCTTTTGTGAAATGCATAATTCGAAAATTTTCTTTTTTCTTAGATAAAAGCACCAGGCTGCCGCGCCTACATAGTGATAGCACTCAACTATGAAATACATTCTTACATCCATCGCAGTTCTGGCCACCGCTTCTGTAGCCCTGGCTCAGGGGCCGCAGCATCGTGGCCCGCAGCTCCAGCCCGGTAAGCCTCATCTCATGCAGCCCGGTAAGCCGCAGGTGAAACCTGGTAAACCCACTTCTCTGCAGCCCGGTAAGCCGCAGGTGAAACCTGGTAAACCCACTTCTCTGCAGCTCGGTAAGCCGCAGGCTCAGCCTGGTAAGCCTGCTCCTCAGCATTTCGGCAAGCCGCAGGTGAAGCCCAGCCGTCCCGTTCTTCACCCTGTTCGTGTTGGTATGCCTGGCAAGTCTGCGCCTCAGTCTGGCATGCCTGCTCCTAAGATGCATTATCATCCCCGCGGTCAGCGTTAAATTACGGTTGAATCTCATATTATTCACATGCTGCGCAGGGGATTGTTCTTGTGCTGGGAGTATTAAAAGGTTATGAAATCTGTTCGTTTTATTTTACTGGCTTTATCTGCCACTGTATCACTTGGGGTGTTGCCCTCCTGTTCGCAGGTGTCCGTGCGGGAAGCTGTGAATTATATCATGTTCGGTAATAAGGAGGGTCGGCTTTCTTCATCGGAAACGATTAGCTCGACTTCTTCATCAGAGGTGGATGCCTCGGCCTCCTCATCGGAGGCGGGTGAGCTGGTCTCCTCCTCGGAAGAGTACTATGATTCTGCAGGGTATCCTATCTTCGGGTACGATGGTGCGTATCCTGTTTATGGGTATGACCCCAGCAGTAATCCGATCTATGATAAGACCCAGCTGGATGTAAACTCTACCGTGCCCAGTTGGCCCCCCTTATCGGAATCTACCTCCGCGTCTACCTCAGATTCATCCGCAGGCAATGGCTATGCTGCTCCGCCGTCGTATGATCCGCATAGACTCGGCCCCAACCCCCGACTGCTGCTTTGGTACACAATGCTCAAACGTGCTTCTGAAGCTCCGCCCTCTGCCCGCCATAGATATGCCAAGCACCTCTTCCGCAAACCTCGCCATCGTGATTATGCAGGTTATGGCGAATTTTGGGGGAAGCCTGAGCGGGATGCAGACAAGCATAAGCCTCGCAAGCCTGAGCGGGATGCAGACAAGCATAAACCACGCAAGCCTGAGTGGGATGCAGACAAGCATAAGCCTCGCAAGCCTGAGTGGGATGCAGACAAGCATAAGCCTCGCAAGCCTGAGTGGGATGCAGACAAGCATAAGCCTCGCAAGCCTGAGCGGGAGGCAGACAAGCATAAGCCACGCAAGCCTGAGCGGGAGGCAGACAAGCATAAACGTCGGCATTCTGAACCTGATGCAGACAAGGGCGGTTCTCGAGAGAAGGAGCGCCGCGGCAGGGCAGAAAAGGGTAAAAAGAAATCATCCCGTTAATTGCTGCTCCTTTGCTTACCTTGTGCCTCGTGGCATGTAAGCCCTGTCTGGGGGCAGAATCTCAACAAGTTTTCAGAAACGAAATATTAAACTATATGAGAAAGAGTCAATTAATCATCGCAATATGTGCAGGAGCTGTTGTTCTCAGCTCCTGCAGTGGGGGGAGGACATGGCCCCACCCAAATGAAGAGTGCTACGTCAACCCCGGCAATCGCACCATTGATGAGTGCATTCTCTGCAAGGCTATCGAGGGTTTCAGGCGCTCCGTGGAGGACGCCACGGATAGCGTGAAGACTCTTGCAGATGCTGAGCTTCTGGCTCAGGAAATGGATAATCTGAAAAACGGTATCAATCTGGCTAAGGTGCTTGAGCTGGACGTCCCCAGGAGGGTAACGAAAGCATACAACAAGGCCTTGGCCTGCATCCAGGAGCATGATTATTTCAATTCAGATTCCCTTCGTGCTGAGCTGAGCACGGCACATCCCCTATAAATCGTCAATAAGCAGATAAGGAAGCGCAAATGAATGTTGCTCGTGATTTTTCATGGCAACATTCGGAGCTTCCTCAGGCGTGGGGCAATACAGGAATAAAGCTGCCGTTCTGGTCAGAAATGATGAAGACTGAAGCTTCTTAGCATAATTATTAATATATTGCAGGGCCTAGGTCGAAAATTATTGAATTTTATTTCTGTTTGTGTAAATATAACTCCCATGCTGATGCGCTATATAAAGTGATAGCATAAAACTATGAAACACATACTTACATCCATCGCAGTTCTGGCCTCTGCTTCCGTAGCAATGGCTCAGGGGCCGCATCATCGTGGCCCGCAACCTCAGCCTGGTCGTCCCGGTAACCATCAGATCGGTAAGCCTCAGGTGAAGCCCGGTATGCCGAATGCTGGTCATACGCAGCCTGGCCGCCCCGGAAACCTGCAGACAAAGCCGCAGGTGCAGCCTGGCCGCCCGAATGGTGGTCACATGCAGCAGCCTGGTCGCCCTGGTAACCTGCAGACAAAGCCGCAGGTGCAGCATGGCCGCCCGAATGGTGGTCACATGCAGCAGCCTGGTCGCCCCGGAAACCTGCAGACAAAGCCGCAGGTGCAGCCTGGCCGCCCGAATGGTGGTCACATGCAGCAGCCTGGTCGCCCCGGTAACCAGGAGCAGACAAAGCCGCAGGTGCAGCCTGGCCGCCCGAATGGTGGTCACATGCAGCAGCCTGGTCGCCCCGGTAACCAGGAGCAGACAAAGCCGCAGGTGCA
>JAFYWX010000060.1 GCA_017546445.1 Akkermansia sp.
GTAACCCCTCGTAAAGCAAAATAAGGAATAGGAACCCGTGGAACGGGTGACAGAGAGGGTTGCTACATATGCGCCTTAATTTCAATATAAATTCTCTAAGAAAGAATAGCTATTTGTTCGTCCTGACACGATTTTAAGCCACGCGTTCTGTCACCCGTTCCACGGGTTCTAATGACTTTTTACACTAAAACGAGTGGTTTCGCGGCTGACGCCGCTGCACCACTCGCTATTGTTATGTCGCCCGTTTCACGGGCTCAATGTTCCGCTCGCTGACGCGAGCCAGCTGCCCGCCAAACTCCCATTTAGCGCAGCAATCTTTGGGACACATGTGATACCATACACAGACACGCAATTTTAGCTTGACCCAGCTCCAGCTTCTGCTAGGATATAGAGTATGAAACTGAGCACCTTTGTTTCTCTGACTCTCCTGGCCGCGGGTGGGCTCTTCGCTAATGATTTGCAGCAGGTGGCCGACAACCTGCAAGTTCAATCCCCCGCGGCAAACAGCAAGCGCATCACCATCCCCCGGGTACGCGGCGCGGAGGTAAGCATCCTGGGTGTGGACTACGAGCAGCTGGTGAATAACAAGGGCGCCATCCTCACCCGCCCGGCCTGCGACACCCCGGTACGCGTAAGCTTCAAGGTGACGAAAAACGGCAAGTCCGCCATCAGCCGCGATTACGAAATCACCATCAAGGGCAAGGAACAAATTCAGGGCAACCCTGCCCCCAATGTTGTGCCGGCGCTTCTGAGCTGGCGCGGCGGCAAGGGCGAATGGGCGCTGCCGAAGAAGATTCTGGTACATGGACAGGCAGCTTTCATCCCCGAACTTATCCGTGAAATCAATGCCGTGCTCCCTGCTGAATACGAAGTGGCACGTGCAGCCTCCCCCAAGGAAGCGCACATCATCCTTGGCGCAACCAAAGGCACGAATGACGAATCGTACAAGCTGAACATTGATACCAAGGGCGTACGCATCATCGCCAGCGGAAAAACCGGTCTCTACTGGGGCACCCGCACGCTGCTGCAGATGCTGGTGCAGACTCCCACGGCCCTGCCCATCGGCCAGGCGCTGGATATGCCCCGCTACAGCCTGCGTGGTTTCATGCTGGATGTAGGCCGCCTGCCCATCCCGCTGGATTACGTGAAAGACGTGGTGCGTCTCATGGCCTGGTATAAGATGAACGACCTGCAGCTGCACCTGAACGATAACTACATTTTCCACGAGCACTATGTAGATGCCGGCGAGAACCCGCACAAGAAATCCTACTCCGCTTTCCGTCTGGAGAGCCAGGTAAAGGGGAAGGACGGCACCCCGCTCACCGCTCAGGATCTGTTCTACACCAAGAAACAGTTCCGAGAGCTGGTCAAGTTTGCCCAGGAACGCGGGGTGAGCATCGTGCCGGAGTTCGATGCGCCCGGCCATGCGCTTTCTTTCACCCGCGTGCGCCCGGATCTGATTTACCAGGGGCCGATGCGCCACCACGCCAAGCGCCGCTGCGAAATGCTGGACGCCGCCAACCCGGCCACCCTCAGCTTCATTGGCCAGGTGTGGGATGAATACCTGCAGGGCGATAAGCCGGCATTCGATGGCTGCAAGGCCGTGCACGTGGGTGCCGATGAATTCTTTGGCGATGCCGAAGACTACCGCAAGTTTGCCGACGGACTGCTGGGGCACATCCAGAGCCGCAACCACACCCCGCGCATCTGGGGCAGCCTGCATGCCAAGCCGGGCAAGACTCCTGTGCGCTCCAAGGGTGTGCAGATGAACCTGTGGAGCAAGGACTGGGCTAAGGCCTGGGAATCCGTGGAACAGGGATACGATGTCATCAACACGCACGATGGCGCCCTCTACGTTGTTCCCTTTGCCGGTTACTACCGTGCAGACAAGAACCTGCGCGGCCTGTATGATAACTGGCTGCCGAACAACATTGGCAACGAATGGCTGCCCGCCGGGCATCCGCAGCTGCTGGGTGCCACCTTCGCCATCTGGAATGATGAAATCGACCGTCTGCACAAGGGCTATGGCTCCTGCGACCTGTGGCCCACCATCTCCAGCATGGTGGATGTGCTCTCCCAGAAGATGTGGGGCCAGCCCCGCAACACCCGCAGCTTCGATGAACACCGCAGCCTTGTGGAAAAGCTGGGCCGCATTCCCTATTGCAACCCGCTGCACCTGAATGATACAGCCTTCAGCATCACCCCCTCTCTCACCCCCATCCGACTTCGCAAAGGGTCCCTTGGCCCGAATTACCACCTGACCATGGACCTGCTCATGCCCGAGGCTCCCGTTCCCGGTGAGGAACAGGTGCTGCTGGGTTCTCGCCAGGGGCAGCTGCTGGCCGCCGGTAAAGATGGCCGCATCACCCTGCGTCGTAACGATTCCATCGAGTTCGCCTTCAACGCCAAGCTCCCCGTAGGCAAACGCGTGAAGCTGGAACTCATCGGCACCATGGGCAAGACCGAACTCCTGCTGGACGGAGTCTCCGCCGGCGAGCCGGAAAATGTGCGTTTCCCCCTGCGCAAGGATGACCGTATGAGCACCTTCATTCTCCCGCTGGAATCCCTGGGGAGCTCGTTTAACGGTAAGGTCTTCAGCATGGAGGTCAAATAAATCTCGCCGCAGGCGAAATTCTCTCTGCGAAGCAGAAATTCTCTCCACCTTAGGTGGAAATTCTCTCGCCGCCAGGCGAAATTCTCTCAGCCCCCGTTCAGGGGGCTGATTTAGTTTCCCCATCCCGCGCCGCAACGGTGCTCACTAAGCCAATAGGCGCTTTGGCGGGGGCTCAAATCTTTCGGAGCTCAGTCCCGAAAACTCAAGCGATGAGGGACTAAAGTCCCTTGCTCCGATAAAAACAGCTGCCCGCCAAACTCCCATTTGAAGAGTTGGGAAAACCGCCCTGCTATACCACCTCAGCCCCCTGAACGGGGGCTGAGAGAATTTCCGCTACGCGGAGAGAATTTCGCCTGGTGGCGAGAGACTTTCTGCTTCGCAGAGAGAATTTCGCGGACGGTGCCCGCGAGATATATTTCATGAGGCACGCCATCGTCGCATCAGCGACGGCGGCGGCGGGCAGCAAGCCCGGCCAGCGCGAGCAGGCTCAGCGTGGTGGTGGTCGGTTCGGGCATAGCCTCCACCAGGTACACACAGCCCACATTGCCATCGTACACCAGCGCCGTGGACTCGAACACATAATCACCCTTCAGGTAATCGGAAGCGGCGAACACATGTGCCGTATCGGCGCCACTGAACTCCACCGCATTGATAACCAGAGAGGACACCCCGGTGAACAGCACAATCTGCGTATCAACAGGCATGTAGCGGCCATCCAGCTCCAGCATCAGGGATACGAAGGGATTCCCCTCGCCAGCGTTCAGGGTCAGCGTATTGCCGCCCAGGTCCAGGCTGCTGCCTGTGGCCTGATACGTGGCCCCGCCCTGCAGCACCAGGCCGCTTGCGGTATCAATGCTGCCTGCCGTGTAGGCATTGGCGGCCACATCAGCATTCAGGGTGCCGCTATAGCTTTCAAAGCGGGTCGTGTGCATCTCCACCTGGGCAGCGCCGGGCAGCAGCACATCGCTCAGCCCCAGGCTGGAACCAGAGGCCAGAGCAGAAAGCACAGCACCTTCCTTCATCTCCAGCACATCGGCAGAGAATGCTGCCCCACCGCCCAGCGACACGCTACCGGCATAGTCCGCTGCGGAGCTGAAGCTCACTGCCGAGCCGGCGCCCTGCACCTTCAGGTGGCCATTGCCACTCAGGCTGCCTGCCCCCTCGCCAGTGTGGTTCACGCCAGCACCGCTGAAAATCAACTCACCCGCCAGCTGCGTAGATTCGGCATGGTAGCCGGTGCCCTGCACCTCCAGCGAGGCTCCGGCAGACACACTCACCTGGCCGGCCAGGTCATTGCCCTCTGCCGCAGCCAGCACCACAGCGGCGTTGTTCGTCACATTCAGCTGCGTGCCGGCAGCCGTCACCACGGTGGACTCCGCTGCGCCCATGGCCTGGCTGTGCTGCACATTCAGCGTGCCGCCATTCAGGCGGGTGCCGCCCGTGTACTCATTGGCCGTAGCCAGATTCAGCGCACCGCTGCCATTCTTCACCAGGCTGGAGCCACCGCTCAGGCTGCCACTGCCGGTAAAGGTGTAATCATTCCCGATGCTGTTATCCACCTCCACACTCAGCGGGGAAACAGCACCCTCCAGCTGCACCGTGCCGGCAGCCGAGTCATCGAACTTCACATCCATGCCATCGCGGTAGCCCACAGCCAGGCCATTGCGCTTCCAGTTGGCAGAGCTGGCATTCCACACGCCATCGCCGCTGCCGTTGCTCCAGATGCTCTTGCCCTGCTCCACATACAGCACGCCGTTCTCCCACACCAGGTTCTCGAACCCAAGGCCCGCGGCATCGCCCGTGGCGGTCACGGTGATATCATCGGCATTCCAGCTATCTTCAGATGCATACTGGGAGGCATCAGCCAGCTCCAGAAGCTTATAACGACCACTGGCCAGCATATCCGCTCCATCCAATGCAAGAGTGATGGAGAAATGCTCCAGATTGGCATCCAGGCTCAGCACTGCGTTTTCGCGGTTTTCTCCGTTCAAGGCCATCTTCAGTGTAGAGCCACTGGAGAAGCTCATCGTGGAAGCCACCACCGTGTTCTGTCCCCCCAGCTCCAGAGCCGTTCCTCTGCGCAGGTTGATGGAGGCACCACCATGATTCAGGCCAGCGTTTTCCAGCACCAGAGCAGCCCCGCTGCGGGCAGTTGTAGCGATACCCAGACCATCGAGCTGAGCACCATTACGCACAATCAACCGACCAGCCTGCAGCTTTATCTGCCCACCCAGGTAACTGGTCTTCGAGTTCTGAATCTCGCTCTCTGAGGCTCTGCTGCCCTTGATACTTTTCAACGTGGAGGCCACATCAGCAGCATCGAAAATAATATCACCTGCCTGGGTCACCGTGGCGCCGGAAGCATCAGTGTAGCTGCCGTTGAATACCACATCCACGGTCTGCCCGCTCGTGCTGGTTGCCACGTACACGCTATCCTCAAAGGTGATGGTGTTGCCCGCCGCTGCCGAAAGGTGGAAAGCCCCACCATCGCTGCAACTGCTGTTCAGGTAGATGCTGCGCAAGCGGTATGTGCTGTAACTCTTCTCGTAATTTCCGGAAAAAAGCACCTGGTCGTTATTCTGTATCGCAATGCTGCCTTCACTATAAATCGCTCCACCGTAGGAGTAGGATTTGGAGGAGGAGGAGGAGGAGGCATAGTTGCCGGATATCGTCACCCCGCCCGTGTTCCCGCTCAGGCTTATACTCGATGATGCTCCGCCATAAATCGCTCCACCGTAGGAGTAGGAGTTGTAGGAGGAGGAGGAGGAGGAGGAGGCATAGTTGCCGGATATCGTCACCCCGCCCGTGTTCCCGCTCAGGCTTATACTCGATGATGCTCCGCCATAAATCGCTCCACCGCGGGAGTAGGAGTTGTAGGAGGAGGAGTAGGAGGAGGCATAGTTGCCGGATATCGTCACCCCGCCCGTGTTCCCGCTCAGGCTTATACTGGATGATGCATCGCCATAAATCGCTCCACCGAAGGAGAAGGAGGAGTAGGATTCGTCGTAGTAGTAGGAGGAGGAGGCAACAGCTCTATTTCCGGCAAGACTCACGCTCCCCTGGTTGTCATTTATCTCCACCACAGATGAGGAATAGACCGCTCCACCATACGAGTAGACAGGACAGGAATATGCCGATGAAGTTCCTGCCTGGTTGTTGGTAAAGCTCACACCTTTATTGCGGAGCAAGCGGACAGTAGCCGCATTAACGGAACCACCCTGGTAAGCGCGGGAGGAGGAGGAATCATCATCTGCCGCATCCACCACGTTGGAGAAAGTAAGGCGACCGATATCTTCCACACAAAGCGATGTCACCTTGAAAGCATTGCTCTGGGCATCCTTGAAGGTGAGCGAATAGGGGTCGCCATCCTCTTCGATTGTGAAGAGAATAGAGCCGCTCTTTTTCAAGAGATTACTACTATTCCACCAAGTGGCAGTAGAGGAAGAAAAGGTGACAGAACCATCCAGAAGAAAAGCAACCTTCTGACTATTTGAACGAAAATCATATAATTCATCCGGGTCTGCCAGATAATAGGAGGTATATCCCTCCGGTACCTCACCGGCATAAACCGAAGCGGAAACAGACACGAAAAGAGCCGTAAGCGCAGCGAATAGAGAAAGAGGAAGTCTGAGTTTCATAGCAGAAGAGGGCTTTCCGCCAGTCTACACCTTCGGAATCCGTAGAATTTGATAGAGATGAGCAACACTCTAAATGATTTGCTTCGTTGATAACACTGATTTTTGCTCCTAAGGTGGAACGATGTTCCGGGCTGTCGATTATTCTGTTTTAATAAAGGTATTCATGCTTGACTTACGGATTCCGAATTCACGCTATGATAACCCACACATTGAATGAAACAGATTACGCCGCGCTGGCGGTATTGAGAAGCACGGGGGCCGATGTACTGGAGGCGGCGCTGGTGGCAAAAACAGCACTGGATGCCGGACGTGGTCGAACGAGACGAGCCATGAAGTGCATAGCTGCCGGGGCCGAGGCCTTGCGCCAGCAGGAACGGACGGTCACCTTTGAGAAAGCGGTGGAGGCGGCGCTGGAAGTAAGGAAAGAGAGGAGGACGCGGACGGTTTATGATTTCCGGTATTTCACACGGCGATTCATGAAGCGCTGTCCAGGGCTGGCGGCGCGGCGGGTGCGGAGCATCACGCCGCAGGAGTGTGCAGGGTATATTGAAGCGGCTTTTGATACGCCACGGCAGCGGCAGAAGGCGAGGCTGATTCTGAGCGGAGTATTCGGCACGGCGGTGAAACGGGGATGGTGTGATGCGAATCCCGTGGCGCGGGTGGAGGCGCCGCGGGTGGTGGAGCAGCAGGTACCGATTCTGACGCCGCAGGAGATTGAGCAAATTACAACAACTGCAGAAACCTACCAGGGCGGCAGCTGCGCAGCAGCGGTGGGGATGATGCTGTATGCGGGCATCCGTCCGCATGAGGTGGCGCGGCTAAGCTGGGCGCAGGTGGATTTGCAGGAACGGGCGATTTATATCCTGCCACGACACAGCAAGACGGGCGGTGCGCGCCGGGTGACGATTCACAGGCCGCTGCTGCGGATATTGCGGGAACACAGGCGAGAGGATGGGGAGCTGATTTGCCCCGCGAACTGGCTGCACCACTGGAGGGAGCTACGCCGCGCAGCGGGATGGGGCTCCCCAGCCCGCCGCTGGCCGCAGGATGCGCTGCGGCATACCTTTGCGAGCTACCACCTGAGCCACTTCCGCAGCTATGCCGAGCTGCAGCTGGAGATTGGACACAGGGATGCTACGCTGCTACGGACGCGCTATGTGGACCAGCGGCCCGTTGTGAATGCGGAAGCATTTTGGGAAGCCAAGCGGGAGTTAGCAGCGTAGCATCCGGAAGTACGAATTACGAGGTACGAATTACGAAGTAAAGGAAGTTCGTGCGCAGCAAAGCTGCGCAGGGTTTGTAAATCTCGCCGACAGGCGAAATTCTCTCTGCGAAGCAGAAATTCTCTCCACCGCAGGAGGAAATTCTCTCGCAACCTAGTTGCGAAATTCTCTCTATTTTCGCAGAAAATAGATGATATCCAGGGAACGTGTCTCCCTATGTTTGCTAATTGAGTAATGTTTGGGAAATCGGGGAACGAAATCCGCTTCGCGGACGAAATCCTGCCCAGCGGGCAGGACGAAATCGGCACGCAGTGCCGACGAAATCCGCTCCTGCGGAGCGGACGGGGGAGTTAGCAGCGTAGCATCCGGAAGTACGAATTACAAGGTACGAATTACGAAGTAAAGGAAATTCGTGCGCAGCGAAGCTGCGCAGGATTGTAAAATCTCGCCGCAAGGCGAAATTCTCTCTGCGAAGCAGAAATTCTCTCGCCATCAGGCGAAATTCTCTCCGCGCCAGCGGAAATTCTCTCAGCCCCCGTTCAGGGGGCTGATTTTCTTGCGTTTCTCTCTATTTTCGCAGAAAATAGATGATATCCAGGGAACGTGTCTCCCTATGTTTGCTAATTGAGTAATGTTTGGGA